>JBGARM010000231.1:0-5359 GCA_044230215.1 Thermoanaerobaculia bacterium
GGAAACGGATCGTAGAGATCGACCACCAGCGGACGCGGCACGCTCGCGGCGTCGAGGTAGAGGTTCGAGACGTGGGCGTGCAGGACCACGACTTCGGACCAGCGCCCGAGCTCGGCGATGTTCGCCGCGCTGTAGCGTACGAGCTGCGCTTCGCCGGGGGGAGCGACGCCAGCGAGCTCGGCAAGATCGTTGGGAAAACCGAGTCGCACCTCGTGCCGGCGGCTGAGGTGGCGGGCCATCTCCCAACAGCGGATGCCGACGCCGGCCATCGTCGGGCGTCCGGGTTCGGGCGAGAGCAGCAGGACACGCGTCACCTTCGCACCCTCATGCCGCCTGCCGTTCGGCCTGACCGAGGTAGTAGCCGCAGAGCAGAACGCGGTGCAGCAGGCGCTTGCCGAGATCGACGCCCGCGCCGTCGAGGCGCGACAGCAGCGGCACCAGCGGCGGGATCAGGCTCCGCCCGGCGCCGAACCAGCGCGGCGGCCGGCAGGGCGACAGGAGCGGCGAGGCCGCGAGCTCGGGATGCAGCCTCCAAAGCGTCGCGAGCCCCCTGCCGACCGCTCGCTGGCGGGCGAAGAGGTCGGCCAGGGTCATTGCGTGGAGGTGTTCCGCCGCCGCCTTCGGGTGATAGATCAGCTTCAGACCGCGCCGGCTCAGGCGATAGCCGAGCTCGACGTCCTCCCAGCCGTAAGCCGCGAACTCCGGCGCGAACGGATCCTCTCCCAGGAGCCCGCGCGGCAGCGAGAGGTTGGAGGTGTAGAAGCAGGTGAAGGGAACCTCCTGGCCGGCCTTCATGTGCGCGAAGCCGAACTGGTGCCCTTCGCGGTTCGCCATCTCGAGCACCGGCGTGACCTTCATCTCGCTCCGCCGCCAGTCGGTGAAGCCGACGATTGCCGTCGGCCGCGCGCGGGAATCCAGGGCAAGTGCACGCGCATGCGCCGCGCGGTGCTCGGCGACGAAATCGGGGGCGGGGATGATGTCGTCGCCGAGGAACAGGACGAGCTCCTCCGCGACCTCGCGCAGGCCCCGGTTGCGCGCCTGGCCCTGCCCGCCATGGTCCTGCCGCCGGACGACGAGCTGCGGTGCGGCCGCGTGTTCCGCCTGCCTCTCGAGCCACTCCCAGGTGCCGTCCGTCGAGCCGTCGTCGACGACGACGATGCGGAAGTCGCGCTGCGACTGGGCCGCCAACGCCGCCAGGGTGCGCTCGAGAATCGCCCGCCGGTTGTGGGTCGGAAGGACGACCGCAAGCGAAGCAGCTGTAGCGGACATGGACGCCAGCGAAGATATCGCAGGCGCGCGAGCGGTTTGCCGGCCCGGGGAACTCTGCTAGGTTCGATGCGGTGAGCGAGCCGGTCAACTACTGGGACTCGATCGAGGCCCATTCGCGGGTCGAGGAGATCTGGGGCAGCCACCCGCTGGTGCGCGAGCGCATCAACCGGCGCATCTCCGGCGATCCGCACACCTGGACGACGACCTGGCTGCAGCAGCGCCTGGCCGGGATGCCGCGGTGGCACGAGGCGGTGAGCATCGGCTGCGGCATGGGGCACTTCGAGCGCGACCTGGTGCGGCTCGATCTCGTCGACCACGTGACCGGCATCGAGATCTCGCCGGTCTGTGTCGCCGAGGCGCAAGCCGCGGCCGAAAAGGCGGGCATGCAGCAGCGCATCGCCTATCGCTGCGCCGACGCCTGGGAGGAGGTCGCGAAACTCCGTGACATCGACGCCATCCTCTTTCACGCCTCGCTGCATCACTTCGATCGGCTCGACGAGATGGCCGCGCTCCTGCGCCGCGCCTTGAAGCCCGGGGGACTCCTCTATCTCGACGAGTACGTCGGGCCGTCGCGCGACGAGTGGACGCTCGCCCACGAGCTGCGCTGGAACTGGCACTACTATCGCCTGCCGAGAAGCGTCCGGCGGGTGGGGCGCATCCGGCCGCCGATCAACTACGACGACCCTACCGAGGCCGTCGCCTCGTCCGGGATCCTGCCGGCGATCGCCCGCGAGTTCGACATTCTCGAGCAGCGCGACTACGGCGGCAACCTCCTGTCGGTGATCTACGCCAACCTGCACCGGCCGGCCGGCAACCCGCCTTCGCCGCCCCAGGCCGACTTCGACGTTGCGATCGCCCGGCTCCTCGACGCCGAGGAAACGCTCCTCGCCGCCGGACAGCCGTCGTTCCACGCCGTCGTCCTGGCGCGGCCGAAACCGGGGCGTTGAGGCTCGAGGATCCGTTCATCCGGATGTCACCCCGCCGGGAGAGGCTCTGGGTAGCCATCGAGCGGCCCTGTTGCCGCGCCCTGCCGTACCCGACGTTCCCGGCCGCGTTAGCGCCTATTGGAGCCATGCGATGAAGCGTCCCCGCCTGTCCCGCGTTCTTCTTCTCCTGGCCGGTCTGCTGCTGGCCATCCAGCTCGTCCCTTACGGCTGGAACCACACCAACCCGGCGGTCGTCGCGGAGCCAAAGTGGGACACGCCGCGCACCCGCGAGCTCTTCTTCCGCGCCTGCGCCGACTGCCACAGCAACGAGACGAAGTGGCCACTCTACTCGCGCATCGCGCCGGTCTCCTGGCTGGTCTACAACGACGTGCACGAAGGGCGCAGCAAGCTCAACGTCTCGGAGTGGAACCGGCCGCAGAAGGATGCCCACGAGGCCGCCGAGGAGCTGCAGAAGGGCGCGATGCCGCTGCCGATCTACCTGCCCCTGCACCCCGAAGCGCGGCTCTCGGCAGGCGAGAAGGCCGAGCTCGTCGCCGGCCTCGCGGCCACTCTCGGCAGCGAGGGCGGCAAGGGACCGGGCGAACAGGGCCGGGAGAGCGGCGAGAAGGACGAAGACGACGACTGACCCCGTCCGCGCGAGCCCACCCTAGCGGGTGTGCCGGAGCGACCCGATCGGCGCTACCTTGGCAGGCGCAGTCCGGCAGGGAGGGGCCTTGAGCGATGCGCCGCCCGTCTCGGCGGAGAGCGTTCCGCGGCATTACGCGGGAGTGCTGATCTCGGCCGATCCGGCCAGTTTCACTGAAGTGCGGCGGCGTCTCGACGCGATGCCGGGAGTCGCAGTGCATCACCTCGATCCCGCCACCGGCCGCTGCGTCGCCGTGCTCGAGAGCGCCGACTGCGCCGAGGGTGAGCGGCTCTTCCTCGCCCTCGGCCGCCTGGCGCACGTCCACAGCGTCGATCTCGTCTATCACCTCGTCGATCCCGAGGTCGCCGACGCCGCCGACCCCTCCGCCGACAGCGGGTGCGCCTTCCCGGAGACCGAGTCATGACCCAGCCCTACTCCCGCCGCGAGTTCCTGAGCGCGAGCGTCGCCGCTGCCACCGCGGCGGCGGTCGGCCTGCCCGGCTTCAGCTTCGCCGATCTCTCCGGCAGCGATCTTTCCGCGGACCCCATGTCCAGATGGAAGTGGGACAAGGGGGTCTGCCGCTTCTGCGGCGTCGGTTGCGGCATCGAGATCGCCACCCGCGACGGACGCGTGACCGCGGTGCGCGGCGACGCGGCGAGTCCGGTCAATCGCGGTCTTCTGTGCGTCAAGGGCTACGCCAACGCCGAGATCCCTTACGGCGCCGACCGCCTGACCCATCCGCTGCTGCGGATGAAGGACGGCAGGTTCGACAAGCAGGGCGAGTTCGTTCCGGTCTCCTGGCAACGCGCTTTCGACGAGATGGAGCGCGAGTGGCGACGCGCCCATGCCGCGCTCGGGCCGACCGGCGTCGGCATCATGGGGTCGGGGCAGTACACGATCCAGGAGGGCTACGCCGCCTCGAAGCTGGTCAAGGCCGGCTGGCGCTCGAACAACCTCGACCCCAACGCCCGCCACTGCATGGCCTCGGCCGTCGCCGCCTTCATGCAGACCTTCGGCATCGACGAGCCGTCGGGCTGCTACGACGACATCGAGGCGACCGACACGGTGGTGCTCTGGGGCTCGAACATGGCCGAGATGCACCCGATGCTGTGGAGCCGCATCATCGACCAGCGGCTGCGCCGCGAGGGCTACCGCATCTTCAACCTGACCACGTTCCACAACCGTTCGTCGGAGGCCGCCGACATCGAGATCGTCTTCAAGCCCAACACCGACCTCGCGATCTGGAACTACATCGCGCGCGAGATCGTGCGGCGCGGCGCGGTCGACCAGGCGTTCGTCGACAAGCACTGCGTCTTCGCCGCCGGTCCGACCGACATCGGCTACGGCATGCGGGCAAGCGACAAGTTCGCCTACGCTGCCGAGAAGGATACCCAGGCGCGCGAGACCGAGATCGTCCTGTCGCGCGAGGAGGCGATCCTCGCCGGCCTCGATCCGCACCTCGAAAACCGCGTCCAGCAGGCTTCGACCGCCGATCCCGGCAAGCATTGGCTGATCCCGTTCGAAGAATTCAAGAAGGCGCTCGAGCCGTACAACCTCGATTTCGTGGCGGCGCTCGCCCAGGGCGATCCCGACGAGCCGCACGAGACCTTCCGCCAGAAGCTGGTGCTGCTCGCCGACCAGTACGCGGATCCGAAGCGCAACGTCGTGAGCTACTGGACGATGGGCTTCAACCAGCACACCCGCGGCACCTGGGTGAACGAGCAGGCGTACATGGTGCACCTGCTGACCGGCAAGCAGGCGCGTCCGGGGGCCGGCGCCTTCTCGCTCACCGGCCAGCCGTCGGCCTGCGGCACGGCGCGCGAGGTCGGGACGCTGGCGCACGAGTCGGGCCACTCGATGCACACCTACCTCGCGGACCAGCACCAGCCGTACGTCACGCACGACTACGCCACGTTCGTGGCCGAGGTCGCCTCGACGCTGAACGAGAACCTGCTCTTCCACTACATGCTCGACCACACGAAGGACAAGGCGACGCGCCTGTTCCTGCTCGGCAGCTACCTCGACAACCTGCGCACGACGCTGTTCCGCCAGACGATGTTCGCCGAGTTCGAGCTGGCGATCCACGAGAAGGCCGAGAAGGGCGAGCCGCTCAGCGGCGAAGGCATGTCGAAGATCTACCTCGGGATCCTCCGCAAGTACTACGGACACGACGAGGGCGTCTGCAAGGTGGACGAGCTGTACGGCGTGGAGTGGTCGTACATCCCGCACTTCTTCTACGACTTCTACGTCTACCAGTACGCGACCAGCATCGTGGCCTCGACCGCGATCGCGAACGGCATCCGCGACGAGGCGGCCGCGGTGGCGAAGAGCGGGAAGAAGAACGCGCCGATGCCGAAGCGCGACGCGTACCTCATGATGCTGTCGTCCGGTTCGAGCCAGTACCCGATCGACCTGCTGAAGGGCGCCGGCGTGGACATGACGACCTCGGCGCCGTTCAACGCGGCGATCCGCGAGATGAATCTCGTGATGGACGAGATGGAGAAGCTGCTCAAGTAGC
>JBGARM010000232.1:0-5320 GCA_044230215.1 Thermoanaerobaculia bacterium
GAGCTGCGGAGTCTGAACGCGCAGATCGAATACTTGCTGCGCCGGGCGCTGCGCGAATCGGGGCGTGCGCGGCGTCCGGCGCCGCCGGGACCGGCGGGTTCGGACCCGACAGGTCCGGAGCCGCAGGGATCCAGAGAGGGTGAAGAGCCATGAGCGAGAGAAGATGCGGCAAGTGCGGAGGGTTGCAGAAGGAAGGCTTCCTCCTCGACAGCGCGCACAACGCCGTGCGGGTCGGCCACTGGGCCGAGGGGGCGCCTCAATACTGGTTCCTGCGCCTCCTGAAAATGCGCGGGCGGCGAAAGCTCCCGATCCAGAGCTGGCGGTGCACCAAGTGCGGCCTGCTCGAGTCCTACGCCAACAGCCCGCAGGACTGAGCGCGAAGCGCGCTGACTCAGAACGGGGCGAAGCGCACCCGTAGGCGCCGCCAGGGAGCGGTAGCGAGAGCCAGCCCGAGCGCGGCGGAGGAAGGGAAAGTCGCTGCAGGAAGCCACCTGCAGGCGAGCTCGAATACGGTGACGCCGGCGAACGGAAAGGGCTCGAGGGCGACTCTCATGGGCTCGTCTCCGACCGCCCCGCCGCTAGCCTGCAGAAGCTCCAGGCGCCAGCCGGGAAGGTCGAGAGCCTGGGACTCCCAGGCGCAGACCGCCAGCGAAACCCGGTCGGCGAGCGCGATCCAGCGATCGTCCTCGGCCAGAGCGGCCGCCGTCTCGCCGGCGATCTCCAGCAGCTCTTGCTGTAGGCCGGCGAGAGCACTGCGAAAATCGGCCCATGAAGGTTCCTCGCGTGAGCGCTCGGACAGGCGCAGGGCGTGCGCCGCGACGAGAGCGGCGACGTAGGGGCTCTCGCCGGCGAACCGCTCCACGCCGCGATGCCAGATCTCCTGCCGCAGGTCGGCGGGAAAAGCGCGAAAGTCGAGCGCCGAGCCGCCCCCGGCGGCGAGCCGGGGTGCCGCATCAGCCTCCCACCAGCCGTTGTCGTGCTCGGCGACCGCCCGCAGGAGCTGCTCTCGGCGGGGATGGCCAACGAGCTCCGGCAGCCGGAACAGACGCAGAAGATCGGCGGCGAGGCGAGCGTGATCCGCCTGCGTCACATGGCGGCTGCCCGCCAAACTCGAGCTCACGATCATCCGCACTCACCTCCTCGGGGCGCAACCCTACCGCGATGCGGCCGGAGGGACCTGTGAGGCCGGCGCGACCTGGGTTACCTGCCCGGAAGGATGTTGCGCGCGGGGGTAAACTTGCAGGCACCATGATCAAGATCACGCGCGACGAAGCGCTCGAATATCACTCCCGTTCCCCCAAGGGAAAGATCGAGGTCCTGCCGTCGAAGCCGACGGCGACGCAGCGCGACCTCTCACTGGCCTACACCCCCGGCGTCGCCGAGCCCTGCCTCGAGATCGCCAAGGATCCCCACCTCGCCTACGAGTACACCGCCAAGGGCAATCTGGTCGCGGTCATCTCCAACGGCACCGCCGTCCTCGGCCTGGGCAACATCGGGGCGCTCGCCGGCAAGCCGGTGATGGAGGGCAAGGGCGTTCTCTTCAAGCGCTTCGCCGGCATCGACGTCTTCGACATCGAAGTCGCGACCGAGGATCCGGAGGAGTTCATCCGCGCTGTGCGGCTCCTCGAGCCGACCTTCGGTGGCATCAACCTCGAAGACATCAAGGCGCCCGAGTGTTTCGAGATCGAGCGCCGGCTGAAAGCCGAGATGAACATCCCGGTCTTCCACGACGACCAGCACGGCACCGCCATCATCTCGGGCGCCGCGCTCGTCAATGCGCTGGCCGTCGCCGGCAAGAAGATCGAGGACGTCAAACTGGTGCTCTCCGGCGCGGGCGCCGCTGCGTTCGGTTGCCTGCGTCTCTACCTCCAGCTCGGCATCCGCAAGGAGAACATCACCCTCTGCGACCGCAAGGGCGTGATCTACCGCGGCCGACCGGGCGACACGGACGCGCAGAAGATGGAATTCGCCGCCGAGACTTCGGCTCGGACACTCGCCGAAGCCCTGGTCGGCGCCGATGTTCTCGTCGGCCTGTCGGTCGCCGGGGCGGTGACGCCGGAGATGCTCCTCAAGATGGCGCCTTCGCCGATCATCTTTGCGATGGCCAACCCGACACCGGAGATCGGCTACGACGAGGCGCTGGCGGCGCGACCCGACGCCCTTGTCGCCACCGGCCGGAGCGACTATCCAAACCAGGTCAACAACGTCCTCGGCTTCCCATTCCTCTTCCGCGGAGCGCTCGACACCCAGGCGACGGACATCAACGACCGGATGAAGCTCGCGGCGACGCACGCCCTCGCTGCGCTGGCGCGCGAGGACGTGCCGGACTCCGTGCTCAAGGCTTACGGTCTCAAGACGCTCAAGTTCGGTCGCGACTACCTCATCCCCAAGCCGTTCGATCACCGGGTGCTGCTCAACGTCGCCCCGGCGGTGGCGAAAGCCGCGGAGGAGAGCGGCGTGGCCAGGGTTTCGGTTGGCGAGGTCGAGGAGTATCGGCACCGGCTCGAGCATCTGGTCTCGAGGCGCCTCGAGCTCATGCGCGTGGTGATCGACCGCGCCAAGGACGACCCGAAGCGGATCGTCTTCCCCGAGGGTGAGGAAGACAAGATCCTGCGCGCGGCGAAGATCCTCGTCGACCAGGGAATCGCCCATCCGATCCTCCTGGCGCGGCGCGAGAAGATCGCCGCGAAGCTCGCGGAGCTGGGGCTGCCGGAAGACAAGATCACCATCGTGCACAACGAGAGCGCGCCGCAATACGAGCGCTATGCGCAGCGCTTCCACGAACAGCGTCGCCGCCAGGGCGTGACCCTCGAGGACGGATTCAAACGCATGCGCTCGCGCAACTACTTCGGCAGCATGATGGTTGCCGAAGGGGACGCCGACGGATTGATCTCGGGTCTGACCTACGAGTACGCCGACACCATTCGGCCGGCGCTCGAGGTCATGCATACCCGTCCCGGGGTGCATCGCGTCGCCGGGGCCTACATCCTGATCCTCAAGGACCGGCTGTTCTTCTTCGCCGACACCACGGTCAATATCGATCCGGATGCCGAGACTCTGGCCGAGATCGCCCTGCTGACGGCGGAGTTCGCCCGCCGGTTCGACGTCGAGCCGCGGGTGGCGATGCTGTCGTTCTCGAACTTCGGCTCGAACGACCATCCGTCGGCCCAGAAGGCCCGCCGGGCGGTGGAGATCGTCCGCGCACGCGCGCCCGAGCTGGCGATCGACGGCGAGATGCAGGCCGACACGGCGGTCATGGCCTCGGTGCTTCAGGAGACTTACCCCTGGGCACGCCTCGGCGGGCCGGCGAACGTCCTGATCTTCCCGGAGCTCAACTCCGCCAATACCGCCTACAAGCTGATCTGGCGGCTGGCCGGAGCCGAGGCGATCGGCCCGATTCTGCTCGGAATGGCCAGGCCGGTCCACGTTTTGCAGAGGGGCGTGGAGGTGTCCGACATCGTCAACATGGCTGCGATCTGCGTCGTCGATGCGCAGGAATACGCCGCCAGGCAGGGCTAGGGAGCTCTTTCCGGGAGGGTCGGCGGAAAGGCGGGCCGCCGGCCCCTGGCACCCTGCGTTGAGGATTGCCGTATTAGGACATTAGAATCCCCCATCAACCCAGGGAGGGCAGACCATGAAGCGCATCATCGGATGGACGACAGTCTTGGCATTGCTGCTGCTGCTGGTAGCGCCGATTCCGGTGCAGGCGGCGGACAACACGAAGCCCCGCATTGCGGTGCTCGAGTTCAAGAACAAGGCAGACGGGCAGTGGTGGTACAACGGCGGCGCCGCTGCCATGCAGGACGTTTTCGTCACCGAGCTCGTCAAGAGCGGCAAGTTCCGCGTCATCGACCGCGAGCAGCTCGCGGCGCTGATGCAGGAGAAGAACCTGTCGCTTTCCGGTGACGTCGACCCCAAGACCGCGGTCAAGGCCGGCAAGCTCCTCGGCGTGCAGTACTTCCTCACCGGTGCGGTGACCGAGTACGGCGCGCAGGGCACCTCGGCGAGCGCGCCGGGCATCGGCGGCCTGCCGGGTTTCTCCGGCGGCAAGAAGACGTTCACCGCGGCGGCCAACGCGCGCATCATCGACACCACCACGGGCGAGATCCTCTGGGCCGACGAGGCGCGCGGCGAGGATTCTCACTTTCGCCTCAACATCGGCGGCTTCGGCGGTGGCGTCGACTTCGACGATCGCCAGTTCGACAAGGTCATGAAGCCGGTCGTGCAGCAGCTTGTCGCCAGCATCAAGGCCGCTGATCTCTAGTTCGCCGCAAGGCGCAACGCAGTAAACAAAAGAGGCGCCCGTGAGGGCGCCTCTTTTGTTTGCCTGGAGCGCGCCTGCCGGGCCGTCGAGGCGGCGCGGGCGCGCCGCTCGCGGCAAGCGATGAAGCTCAGCGGGTTCCGGTCAGGTTGAACGCCACCTTCAGGTCCATCCACATCCGCACCGGCACGCCGCCCTTGGTCGCCGGGGTGAAGCCGCAAGCGCGGGCATACTCCATGGCGGCCTCGTCCATGCCGAATCCGGCCGCGCTGCCAGCCGACTGAACATCGGCGGCCCGTCCCGTCTCGTCCACCAGCACGCGAACGGTCACTGTGGCCTCTTTCTTCATGCGCTGGGCGAGCGGCGGATAGCGCAGACTGGCGCGTCGGGACACTTTCGGCGGAGTGACGCCGGCCCCCATCGTGACGAGGTCGCCGGCGCGAACCGTGCCGTCGCCGGCCGGACGCTCGGGAGCCGCTCCTGCAGCTGCCGGCGGCGCGGACTTGGGCTCGGCCTCCGTTGGCGTGGCTGCGGGCGGCGTGGTCGCGGCGGTCGTGCTCTCGGCCGGCGTTGCCGTGGCGGGTGGTGGCGCTGTAGCCGTCGCCGGCGCGGTGGGCGGCGAGACCGCCGGGATCGTCGCCGGCCGCGGCGCCGGATTCGCTGCCGCGGCAGCGCGCTGCTCCTGGGCCTTCTTCGCGTCGTCGAGCTGCTTCTGCAGGGTCTTCAGCTGATCCTCGTACTGCGCCGACGAGCTCTTGATCTTGTCGTCGACGATCTTCTGGATCTGCGCCTGGATCTCTTCCGGCGTCGGTCCGACCGGCGCTGCGCCGGTGTCGGCGGGGGCCGCCGAGAGCGGCGCGTCGGACGCGGGGCTCGCGGGCGATCCTCCGCGGCCGAACATCATGTATCCCAGACCGCCCAGGACGACGAGGGCGCCGACGCCGGCAGCGATCATCAGGTTGTTGTTCTTCGCCGGCTTGCTCTCCATGCTCTGGCGTTCGCGGGCGGCCGCGGTCTCCTCGCGCGCGGTGCTCTCGCGCGCCACAGCGCCACCGCTCT
>JBGARM010000233.1:0-5312 GCA_044230215.1 Thermoanaerobaculia bacterium
GGTCGTGCGAGAGCCGCTCGGCGAGCAGGCCGACCGAGCGCGCGATCTCGCGGTGCGAGGCGCCTGCGGGCATGGCGTCGAACGCCGCCACCAGCTCAGTCTGTCCGAGCCCGACGAGCCAGCCGCGCAGCGCAGCGATCTGCTCGCGCTCCCGCCCGGCGTGGCCATAGAGAACCCAGAGGCCCGAATACGCCCAGTGGAGGCCTGGCCCGAGCTCGAGCGCTCGCCGGAAATCGCTCTCCGCGAGGTCGGCGCGACCTTCGAACATTTCGAGATAGGCGAGATCGGCGAACGACGCGGCCGAGAGCGGATCGAAACGGATCGCCGCCTCGATCTGCGTGCGCGCCTCGCGCAGCCGGCCGAGGCTACAGAGCAGCGCCCAGTAGTAGCGCCGGACCAGGGGCTCGTTGGGTCCCAGCTCGAGGCCCCGGCGATAGGCCGCCTCGGCCCCTTCCCAATCCCACTTGTAGTAGCGCAAGACGTCGCCGAGCAGCGCATACGGCACCGCGAGCGTCGGATCGAGCTCGATCGCGCGCCGCGCCTCCGCCTCGGTCTTGGCGGCGTAGACGAACGGCTCAGCGTAGAGATAGGCCTGCCAGCCGTAGACATCCGCCAGTCCGGCGTGTGCCGGAGCGAAGGTCGGATCGAGCGCGATCGCCCTCTCGAAGGCGACCCGGGCCTTCTCGATCGACTCCGGCCGCCCCTGGTCGACGAAGTAGCGACCCTGGAGGTACTCCTGGTAGACCTCCGGATCGATCTTGCGGGTGGCCGCCATCTGGGTCGCTTCGGCCGGCGAGAGCTCGACGTGAATGGCGCTGGCGATGGCGCTGGCGAAGGTATTCTGCAGAATGAGAACGTCGGCGTCGGGGCGCTCGAAGCTCTGCGACCAGAGGGTGGTTTCGGGGTCGGCCTGGACGATCTGGGCGTTCAGGCGCACGAGGCCGGCGAGGCGCGAGACCGAGCCTTCGACGACGAAGTCGACGCCGAGCTCTTGGGCGATCTCCGGCAGGAGCTTCTGCGAGCTCTTGTAGTGCATCGCTGACTGGCGCGAGATGACGCGCAGGCCCTGGATGCGCGCGAGCGACGAGATCAGCGCGTCGGTCATGCCGTCGACGAAGTACTCGGGCTCGTCCGAGAAGTTGGAGAGCGGCAGCACGACGAGCGAAGGGAGCCTGGCGGCGACCGGGAGGGCACTCTTGGCGATGTCCGATTCCGTGACGCCGGGCTTCGCCGTGCGGGCGCGCCAGGCGGAGGCGCCGGCGCCGAGGGCGATGATGGCGAGGGCGGCGACGCCGAAGCGGGTGTAACGCGACTTCACCAGTTGCACCGCACCGCTGTCGGACTTGGGGGGACGGCTCTGGGTTTGCCCGAGATCGACGGCGCGGGCGACCTCGGCCAAAGCGTCGCGAACCTCGACCGCCGACGCGATGCGCTTGGCCGGCTCTTTCTCGAGGCAGCGGCGGAGGATGGCGTCGATCTCCGGCGGGATCTTGCCGTTCTGCTCGTAGGTGCGCGCCGGCTGGTCGCGGAGGATCGCCGAGATGACCTCGGCGGTCGACTGGCCGCGGAACGGGCAGTGGCCGGTCGCCATCTCGTAGAGCACGACGCCGAGCGAGAAAAGGTCGGCGCGGTGGTCGGTCGAGAGCATGCGCAGCTGCTCGGGGGCCATGTAGGCGAGGGTGCCGATCGCCAGCCCCTCTTGCGTGAGCGTGGTCTGGGGATGGAAACCCACGGCCTCGGTCTGCTCGTGCTCGCGGAGCTTGGCGAGGCCGAAATCGAGAACTTTCACCCGGCCATCGCTGTTAACCATGACGTTGCCGGGTTTCAGATCGCGGTGCTGGATCCCCTTGGCGTGCGCCGCGGCGAGGGCGTCGGCGAGCGGCACGGCGATCCGGAGGAACTCCGGGAGTGGCAGGCCCCCGGGCGGGATGAGCTGCGAGAGGGTCTTGCCCTCGACGTGCTCCATGGTGAAGAAGCGTTTGCCGTCGGTTTCTTCGACCGAGTAGATGGTGACGATGTTGGGGTGATTCAGGGCGGCAACCGACTTGACCTCGCGCTCGAAGCGCGCGACGCGGTTCGGGTCCGCGGCCAACGCCTCCGGCAGAGTCTTCAACGCCACCTTGCGGTGCAGACGCAGGTCCTCGGCGAGGTAGACGATCCCCATGCCGCCCTCGCCGAGCTTGGCGAGGATCCGATAGTGCCCCAGCGTGCTGCCGATCACGCTCGGTAGTCTATCGGCTGGGAGCGATCACGCGACGCACGTTCGCTCTGCCGGAACCGAATCTGAGCTCAGGAGGGGCGCTGTCGATCAGCCGGTGCAGCTATTCCCAGCGCCACCCGCATGCCCGGGTCGCTGGCGCGATCTGCGAGGGGCGGAACATAGAGTGTCGAGCGGATGCTGACCTCGGCGCGCGCCATTTCCGCCAACGTCACGCGGAGGATCTTCGGAGGCAGCGTCGGGTAGGGGACCGCCTCGTAGATCACGACTTCATGATCGATCGGGTAGTGGCGGAGGAGCTCTCGTTCCAGCACCTCGAGCCCTTGCCGGCTCCACAGCGGCCGACTGTGGAAGTCGAACACGCCGATGCCGCCGATCTGCCAGAGGATGAGGGTGCTGGTCGGGTCGAAGATGCGTCGGCGCAGCAGGAAATCGGTCGCCTCGAAGCTCTGACAGCCGCGCTCTCCGGGATCGATCCCCAGGTCGGCGAAGAGGCAGTCCTCCGCCGAGATGCCCGGGAGCATCTGCGCCCGAAAGCCTTCCGACCTGGCGCGGCGAATCGCCTCGTGCGAGGGGGCGACGAAAATGCCGGGGTGACCGTAGAACGCGGCGACGACTCCGCGGCCTGCGCGCACAGGGGCGAGAATGCGCCCGACCATCTCGGCATAGGTGGCTTCGCGCGGTTTGCCGTCGGCGTAGCAGCCGAAGAGCGACTCGGCCGACGGATTCAACTGCTCGAGCCAGCGGCTGGTGACGATGTCGGTGACCAGGAAGAAGAGTTTCTCGGCCGATTCGATCGTCGAAAGCGACTCTTGAGTGACCTGGCCGGCGATCAGCATTCCGGTACCGACGACGGTCAGCGATCCACCTTCCTTCACGGGTAACCTCCTGCTAATCTCTGTGAAGTATCTAACAGGCTCAACAAGAAGGAGGGGGCATGGCGGTCAATGATCTGCATGAGTTTCTCGTTGCGCTGTCGAAGCACAAGTCGCTGCGAGAAGCGTTCGAGAAGGATCCGCACGGCGTCGGGGTCGATGCTGGTCTGAGTGGGAGCGAGATCGAGCTTCTCAAGGGCAACAATGAACCCAAGATCCGCGCCTACCTTGGGCAGGAGTTCTCCGACGCCTCGATGATCAAGGTCAAGCCCTGACAAGTAGTCTCAATCGCTCTCGGACCGCCCTGCCGCCGCCGGATCTGGCAGGCCGATCTTCTTGAGAAGTTCAGTGAATCGCGGTTCGCCCCGGAGGTTACGGTAGTCCGGGGCGACCGCGATGAAGCCCATGTCCCAGGCTCGATGCTCGTATCCGCGCTCCAGCCAGGTCAGCGCCTTCTCGCTCTCGCCTGCCTGCGCCAGGAGCCCGGCAATGACCCCGAAGCGGGATGCTCCTCCTTGCGGTGGATCGGAGTCGAGCGTCGTCGCGATCCAGTGCAGAGCGCTTTCGTACCCATCGCTGGCCAGCCTGCGGTTGTACTCGGGGATGAGCTCGGAACCCGCCAGATCTGCAGCGTAGTAGCGCAGCTCCACTCCGCGCTCCGGATCCTTCCTCAGCTCGCTATAGGTGAGAAAAAGGTAGACGTGGGTCAAGGCGTACTCGGGGTCGAGTTCCAGCGCGTGCCCGAGCTCTGCAATGGCGTCCTGGTGCCGCCCAAGGAAGAGGTACTGCACTCCGACGTCGGCGCTCACCTGTGCCGAGAGGGGATCCAGGCGTTTGGCGAGCTCGATCTCTTGCAGGGCTTCGGCGAGGCGCAGCTGGCAGACGAGCAGGAGCCAATGCCGGCGACGGGCTGCGGCAGAGCCGGGATTGAGCTCGATTGCGCGTTGAATCTCGGATTCGGCAGCCGCCCAATCCCAACGATTCATGAAGACCTCACTCAACGAAGCATGGGCCTCTGCCAAGCCGGCATCGAGCTCGACGGCGCGCCGCGCTGCCGCTTCTGCCTGCGGCATTAGCTGCGTGGGATCGACATGAAACACTGCCAGCCACTGTAGAGCATCCGCGAGCCCTACCCAGGCAGGAGCGAACGTTGGGTCCTTGGCTATGGCGCGCTCAAAATAGCCCTTGGCCTTGCGAACACTGGCCTCACCGAATTGCCCGCCGAAGTACTTGCCCTGTAGGTAGGCTTCATAAACGTCTGGATCGACCGCCTTGCTCGTCGCGAGGCGGGTTTGCTCGACCGGCGAGACCTGGACGTGGATCGCGTTGGCGATCGCGCTCGCGAAGGTGTTCTGCAGCGCGATGATGTCGGGGGCGCGGCGCTCGAAGCTCTCGGACCAGAGGGTGGTCTCGGGGTCGGCCTGCAGGACCTGGGCGTTCAGGCGGACCGATTCCCCGACGCGGGCGACGGAGCCTTCGACGACGAAGTCGACGCCGAGCTCCTTGGCGATCTCCGGCAGGAGCTTCTTCGAGTCCTTGTAGTGCATCGCGGATTGGCGCGAGATGACGCGCACGCCCTGGATGCGGGCGAGGGCGGAGATCAGGGCGTCGGTCATGCCGTCGACGAAGTACTCCGGCTCGTTGGCGAAGTTCGACAGCGGCAGAACGACGAGCGAGGGCAGCCTCGCTGCGACCGGCGATGCGCCGGCGGCGGAAGGATCGGGCGCGGTCGTGGAATGCGCCATGCGCGCGCGCCAGGCGAAGGCGCCGGCGCCGAGGGCGATGATGGCGAGGGCGGCGACGCCGAAGCGGGTATAACGCGACTTCACCAGTTGCACCGCGCCGCTGTCGGACTTGGGGGGACGGCTCTGGGTCTGTCCGAGATCGACGGCGCGGGCGACCTCGGCCAATGCGTCGCGAACCTCGACCGCCGAGCCGATGCGCTTGGCCGGCTCCTTCTCGAGGCAGCGGCGCAGGATGGCGTCGATCTCGGGCGGGATCTTGGCGTTCTCCTCGTAAGTCCGCGGCGGCTGGTCGCGGAGGATCGCCGAGATGACCTCGGCGGTCGACTGGCCGAGGAACGGGCAGCGGCCGGTGGCCATCTCGTAGAGGACGACGCCGAGCGAGAAGAGATCGGCACGATGGTCGGTCGAGAGCATGCGCAGCTGCTCGGGGGCCATGTAGGCGAGGGTGCCGATCGCCAGCCCCTCTTGCGTGAG
>JBGARM010000234.1:0-5286 GCA_044230215.1 Thermoanaerobaculia bacterium
AACAGCTCCGACTCGATGAGGGCCTCGGGGATGGCGGCGCAGTTGACCTTGATGAGCGGCAGCCGGCGCTGCTCGGAGCGGTCGTGGATGGCGCGCGCCACCAGCTCCTTGCCGGTGCCGGTCTCGCCGGTCACCAGCACCGTCGCGGCAGTCGGCGCCGCGAGCTCGATGGTCTCGCGCAGACGCTTCATCGTCGGCGAAGCGCCGATCAGCAGCGAGCTGTCGCCGCTGCCCGAGCCGCCGTCCTTGTCCTCCGACAGCCGGCGCGCTTCGACGGCGTTGCGAACCGAGATCAGGAGACGGTCGCTCTGAAACGGCTTCTCGAAGAAGTCGAAGGCGCCGCGGCGGGTCATCTCGACTGCAGTGGCGATGTCAGCGTGGCCCGACACGACCAGCACCGGCATGTCGTAGCCGCGCTCGCGCAGCGAGCGCAGGGTCTCGGCGCCGTCCATCTCGGGCATCCGCAGGTCGAGGAGAATGGCGTGCGGCGGGCGTTCGCGGACCTTCTGCAGGGCTTCGAGACCGTTCCTGGCCTCTTCGACCCGATAACCCTCGAACTCGAGCACCATGCGCAGGCTTTCGCGGATGGCGATCTCGTCGTCCACCACGAGAATCGAGGCTTTGGCGGCGGCGCACATGAATCGAGTGTAACAAACGAAAAAAGGGGCCGGCTCGAGATCGAGCCGGCCCGGAGGAGATGACGAGGTCTGCTGGTCCACTCACGGCCCGCGGCCGTGCGAACTCAAGGCACGCGGACGATGGCGAAGTAGTTCACCTGACGGCTGCCCTGTCCCTGCGGATTCACCCGCCGCAGATAGAGCCGCAGGAAAGAACCCGATGGCGCGCCGGCGACGAGGCTCTCGAACTCCTTCACGTTCGGCGTCGCCTGGCCGTTGACTTCGAGGATCAGGTCGCCCTCCGCCACGCCTTCGTCGTAGAGCGGACTGGATGCCGCGACGTCACGCACCAGGACGCCCTCGACCGAACCGGCGAGCCCGAGGCTCTGACGCAGGGCAGGGGTGAGATCCTGGTACTGCAGTCCGAGCCAGCTGAAGCCGCGCTTGCCGGAGTCGCCCGGGGCCGCCGCTTCGGTGACCTCGTCCGCCTCCTGGCGTTCGGAGAGCTCCACCGTCCGCTGCATCCGCTTGCCGTCGCGCAGGATCTCGAGCTCGACCTTCTTGCCCGGTCCCTGGGCGGAGACGTAGTCGATGAGGTCGCGGGTCTCCTTGACCTTGCGGCCGTCGACCGACAGCACGACGTCGCCATGCTCGACACCGGCCTTGGCCGCCGGCGAGCCCTCGACCACCTGTGTGACCAGCGCGCCGCCGGCCTCGGTCAGCCCGAAAGCCTGCGCCCGGTCGAAGTCGATGTTGGTGATGTTGACGCCGATGTAGCCGCGGCTGACCTTGCCCTTTTCCTTGAGCTGCGGCAGGACGGCCTTGAGCGTGCTCACCGGCACGGCGAAGCCGATGTTCTCGGCGCCGCCGTTCATCGCCGTGGCGATGCCGACCACCTCACCTGCCAGATTGACCAGCGGCCCGCCGGAGTTACCGCGGTTGATCGCGGCGTCCGTCTGGATGAAATTCTCGAACGACGTGTCCCGGGTCAGGCCGATCGCCCGACCCTTGGCGCTCACCACGCCGACCGTCACGGTGTGGTCGAGCAGCAGCGGGTTGCCGATCGCCATGACGTAGTCGCCCTGGCGCAGGCGGTCGCTGTCGCCCAGCGGCAGGAAAGCGAGCGGCCGGCCGACCTCGATCTTGAGCAGCGCCAGGTCGGTCGCCGGATCGGCACCCTTGACCGTGGCATCGTAGTAGCGGTCTTCCAACCGGACTCGGAGCTTGGTCGCCCCCTCGATGACGTGGTTGTTGGTGACGACATAGCCGTCGGCGCTGACGACGAAACCGCTGCCGCCCGAATCCGACCGGTACTCACGATTGTCGTCGCCCTGCGGCTGGCCGCCGCGGGGGCCGAAGAAGAACTGGAAGGGGTCCTGCGACCCGCCATGCCCCGGAATCCGGCGGGCATCGGCCTTCTCGATCGTCTGGGCCTCGATCGAGACCACCGCCGGAAGGACCTTCTCCGCCAGGTCGGCGAAGGAGGGAAGATAGCCAGTCCCGCCGCGGAGCTGGGCCGGAGCCTCGCCCGCCGGCGACGCCGTGGCGCCCGCAGCCCCCGCGACCGGGGCGGCCGCGCCCTTCGCGGAAAGGTCGAAACCGCCGGCGAGCACCATGCCGAAGATCACGGCGCCAAGAAGCAAGCCAAGGGTCGCGAAGTTTCGGCTCGGATGGGTGGAAGATGACATGAAGGGTTCTCCTTTGGAAGCGTTCCGTTTGACCTGCCGCTGGACCTGAAAGCAATCGCCGTGCCCGAAAGCCGGCCCCGGATCGTCACCGGGGCGTCAGTCTGACGCGGGACCTCAACCCCCGGCGTCTCCGTAACTTGCCATCCCGGGAGCGGCGCGCTATCATGCCGTTTGACAGCTTGCCTAACGGTTGTAAGGTGGGCCGAGCAGCCCACCTTTTTTGTTGTACGGCAGGCATTGGACGGAATGGCCGGAAAAGGGATCGACCCCGAACTCGGCGCGGAGCTGGCCGAGATCGCTGCAGCCCAGGGCTGCGAGCTTCTGCAGGTCGAGTTCCAGGCCGGCACTTTGCGCCTCATTCTCGATCGCGAGGGAGGGGTTCGTCTCGAGGATTGCGAGACGGTCTCGAAGCTGGCGTCGGCTTTTCTCGACGTGCGCAACTTCGGGCCCGGCAGGTACACGCTCGAGGTGAGCTCGCCCGGGCTGGACCGGCAGCTCTACGGGCCGCGCGATTTTGCGCGTTTCGTCGGGCACCGGGTACGTGTACGTTTCGTCGACCCGGCAACGGGCAAGCGCGCCACGGTGGTGGGGCGCTTGCAGGCCTTCGACGAAGCGGCGGGCGAAGTGGAGATCGTTGAGATCGAAAGCAGGCCGGATTTGCGGCTCAGATTGCAGGACATCCAGCTCGCGAAGCTGGTGATCGACGAGTAGGAACAGGACGGTATGGCTCAGACACAGGCAACCCCGGAAGTCAATCTTGGAGACGTGCTGCGCCAGGTCGCGCGCGAGAAGGAAATCGACTACGAGCGCTGGGTTCAGGCGCTCGAGGACGCGATGGCCTCGGCCGCCAAGAAGCAGCACCGGATCAAGGAGCCCGTCCGCGCCACCTGGAATCCGGAGACCGGCAAGTTCGACGCCTGGACGGTGAAGAAGGTCGTCGAAATCGTCGAGGATCCGGTCGCCGAGTGGACCGTGGAAGAGGCGCAGCCGCACAAGGCCGATGCCCAGGTGGGCGACGAGATCCTCACTCCCATCTCCACCGAAGGCCTGGGGCGCATCGCCGCGCAGTCCGCCAAGCAGGTGCTCTATCAGCGGGTGCGCGAAGCCGAGCGCGAGAAGGTCTACAACGAATACATCGATCGCGTCGGCGAAGTCGTGAACGGCACCGTCAAGCGCTTCGAGCGCGGCGACATCATCGTCGACCTAGGCCGCACCGAGGCCGCGGTGCCGCGGCCCGAGCAGGCCCGGCACGAGCGCTACAGCCAGGGCGAGCGCATCCGCGGCGTCATCGTCGAGGTTCACAAACAGCCCAAGGGGCCGCAGATCATCCTCTCGCGCACCGACCCGAGACTCCTGGTGAAGCTGTTCGAGATGGAAGTGCCCGAGATCTACGACGGCACGGTGATGATCAAGGCCGCAGTTCGCGCCCCCGGCGAGCGCGCCAAGGTGGCGGTCTACAGCCGAGAGCGCGACGTCGATCCGGTCGGCGCGTGCGTCGGCATGAAGGGCTCCCGCGTGCAGTCGATCATCCGCGAGCTGCGCGGCGAGAAGATCGACATCATCGAGTACAGCGACGACCTGGTCACCTTCGCGCAGAGCGCTCTCGCGCCGGCCAAGATCACCCGCGTTTCGGTGCATCACGTCGGCACGCAGCCGCATCTCGACGTCATCGTCGAGGACGAGCAGCTCTCCCTGGCCATCGGCAAGCGCGGCCAGAACGTCCGCCTCGCTGCCGAGCTGATCGGCTGCCGCATCGACATCAAGAGCGAGTCCGACGTCAAGGACGAGGTCGCCGGCGCTCTGGCTCGCATGCTCCAGAACGCTTTCGGCGAAACGCCGGCCGGACCCGACCTGAGCGCCGCGCTCGACCTGACCACGGTGCCGGGGATCGGTCCGCGCACGGCGGGTCTGCTGGAGGAGGCCGGATTCTCCACCCTTCAGGCCCTGATCGACGCGACCCCCGAGGCGCTGCAGGCGATCGAGGGCATCGGACCGAAGACCGCGGTGACGATCCTCAACTGGGCCAAGGAGCAGGCCGAGACAGCCCAGATCGCAGAACCCGCCGAGTCGCTCGGGGCCGGTCGCCCGATGGCGGTCGAGTCTTCGTCGTCGATGAACGACCAGGACTTCATGGCGGCGCTTTCGCGCGCTTTCAAGGAGTCCGAAGATCGCGCCAAGGTCGCCGAAGACAACGCCCAGGAAGAGACCGAGCAGGCCCCGGAAGGCGAGCGCGAGTAACACGCTCGCGACCCCTCCGGTCAAGCAGGATCAGCCAGGAGAACGACGGAACATATGGGAAAGATTCGGGTCACCGACCTCGCGACGATGATGGGCGTTTCACACCAGGACCTGGTGTTCAAGCTGCGTTCCATCGGAGTTCGGGTCGAGGGTGAGGAAGCTGCAGTAGAAAGCGAGATCCTGCAAGCGATCCTCGCCGGCAAGAAGCTGGCCTCACCACGCGAGGTCATCATGGACGACTCGGCTCCGGAGGGCGCGCCGCCGGCTGTGCGGCGCACCGGTGCCGCCGCTCCGCCGACGCCAGCGACCCGCCGGACCACGGCGCTTCCCCCACTCCGTCCGACCCGGCCGCGCACGCTCATCCAGAAGGTCGAGCCGAAGATCAAGACGCTGCCGGCGACCTCCGCCGACAAGCTCGCTGGCGGCGCCGCGGCCGCGGGCACCGCCCCGACCCTGGACGAGGGCCTCGCGCACTTCGCCCAGGACGCCTTCGCCGAGGTCGAGCTGGACGTCGACCTCATGACCTGCTGCGCGCAGGCGGTCGAGGCCGCCGAGCGTCGGACGCTGGCGGCGCGGTCGGCGGTCGCGACGCAGAAGGCGGCGATCGCCTACGCCCGCGCCGCGGTCGAGCAGGCGAGAGCGCTGGTCGCGGTGCAACAGGTCAACCGCGACAACACCGAGATCCGCGCGCCGTTCGACGGCGTCGTGCTCGTGAAAAACGCCAACGTCGGCGACATGATCAC
>JBGARM010000235.1:0-5269 GCA_044230215.1 Thermoanaerobaculia bacterium
GGGCCAGACAGGACCCGTCGCGGGGACTTGCCTCTGTAAGAAGGTGCTTGGAAAGGTGCCTGGAAAGGTGCCAGCCGACTTCTCGCTGAAAAAGCTGCTGCCTGGAAACAGTGCCAGCCGACTTTCCGCCAACCGAGCCGAGCTCAGCTCGCCCCGCCCCCTCCCGCGCCGCAACACCGCTTGTACTTGCGCCCGCTGCCGCAAGGGCAAGGGTCGTTGCGCCCCGGCGCCCGCTCCGCTCGCACCCCTCCCACCGTCCCCGAGCCGAGGCCGGCCGGAAGGTTCTCCGCGCCCGATCCCGGTTCCCCGCCCTCTCGTTGCGCGAGCCAGAAGCCATGGATTCTGGTGACGGAAGGGCCGACCTCGCGCGTCCAGCGTTCGATCTGCCCCTTGCGCGGGCGCGGCCCGTCCTCGTCCTCGAGCCCCAGGCCCAGGATCGGCGCGAACCACTTGGGCCGCTCGTCGATGAGGTCCGCCCAGATGTCGGATTCGAATCGCGTGCCGGCGAGGAACCCGCTGCACCAGTTCGCGGCGGCCTCGGCGTCGCCCTCTTCGAAGAGCGGCTCGAACTCCCCGGCCCCCGGCGCGAGCGCCGCAGCGACATCGTCGTGCAGCCTCAGGACGAGGTCGAGAATCCGCTCCGCCTGCTCGGGGCTCGCGAACTCCGGGGAGATCTCGCCCGCGTCGACATCCCAGATCCACGGTGTCCACTCCGACGGTTCCACGAGCCGCGGCGTGGCGACGACGGCAGCGAAAAACCCCTCCAGGCCGAAGACATCGAGAGAGCTCTCGACCAGCCCCGGCGAGGCGAGGAAACGGTCGAGCTCCATGAGCTCGTCATCGCTCAGCTCCTGATCGAGAGGCATCGATGGCGGCATGGAGACCCTCCGGTGAGATCGGTGAGGGCCGATTCTATGGTGCGAGTCAGGCGCTTCAGGCCCCGCCGAGGTGCCCGCAGCTGGGGGGCCTACCTCAGGACCCCCGGCGTACCCCTGCCGCCAGATCCGCGCGCCCGATTCCGTCTTGTCTACTGGACGTGTCTCTGAAGAGTCGACCGGCAACATGCTGGCGAGGGGGAAGTGGCACTATGATAGTGCACACTGGTATAGTGTTCAGTCTCTGAGATCGGAGATCCAGCTCGGAGATCGAGATCGGAGGGACTTCATGAAGAACATCACCCTCAGCGCCGACGAGCACCTGATCGAGGCCGCACGGGCGCGGGCCCAGGCGGAGAACACGACGCTCAACGAACAGTTCCGGCGCTGGTTGGCCGACTATGCGCAGCGCCGCCACCGTGCCGCGGCCGCCATGCAGGTCATCGCCGAGCTGCGCGGCACGCTGCGCACCGGCGGGCGAAAATTCTCCCGCGACGAGATGAATGAGCGCTGACTTTCTCGACACGAATATCCTCGTCTACCTGTTCGACGAGACCGACCCTCGCAAGCAGACGGTCGCCGGCGGACTGGTCGAAAAGGCTCTCGAGTCGGGGAGCGCGTGCATCAGCTTCCAGGTCGTCCAGGAAACGCTGAACGTCGTGACGCGCAAACTCCAGCGGCCGGCCACGCCGGCGGAAGCCGGCCGGCTGCTGGACGAGGTCCTCGTGCCGCTCTGGCGCGGCGCGCCGAGCCCGGCCTACTACCGCCGCGGCCTCGAGCTCCAGCAGCGCTACAGCCTCGCGTTCTACGACGCCCTGATCGTCGCCGCCGCCCTCGAAGCCGGCTGCACCCGCCTGCTGAGCGAGGATCTCCAGCACGGCCTGCGGATCGATCGCCTGACCGTCGAGAACCCTTTCAGGAGCTGAAGCGCGTCCCCCGTCGCCGCGCCTCGCGGGTATCGGAAGATGGCAGAGGGTAGGGGCGAGCGGGAGTCCTTGGCCGCTGTAGCCGGGGACAGCCTTCCTGCCATCGACCGCGTTCTAGGGACAGAGTGGGGGGCCGAAGTCGGGGGGCGGAGGGTAGGGCGGCCCGATGCTCAATAAAGCCTGACTCGCGGTGGTGAACAGCGGTGCGCGAGTGCCGGCGTCGAAGTAGAGCGGCGCCACGACGCACCGGCGCGTGCCGAAGGTATCGATACCGAAGGCGACATCCGCGACCAACCAGTAGCGTGTCGGCGCGGAGTCCACCGGGAAGGTCACCGGCGTTTCGGGTACGTTGAACCCGCCGGGCCCGAGCTCGGCGACGAGTTGGCCTCCACAGAAGATCTTGAGCGACGGGTGCACACTGTAGGACCGACCGTTGTTGGAGAAGTAGTGGACGGCGACGCGCGTCCAGGTGGCGAGCGGCATGAAGTCGATCGAGGCCACCTCGCCGGCGCAGAAATCGCCCGCTTCGCGATCCACTGCGGCCGGATTGCAGGAAAGCTGGTCGACATCCAGACGCGGGTTGTGGCACCCCAGGGCGAAGGCCTGCCATTGCGCCCCGCCGTTCTTCGGGGCGCGGTAGCAGGAGTTTCGTTCCGGCGTCGGATCGAGGTACCAGTCGACGGGCGCCGGTGGAGCTGCGCCCGAGAACCAATCCGGCATCACTCCGGAGTCGACGCTCTCGGCCGTGCAATTTTCCCAGGTGCAGTCGGCGGGGCTCCCGCCGGCACCGCCCCAGGGCTCCGTCGTCCCGGGGCGGTGGAGATGCAGATCGAGATCGACTCCGGTCCCGCCCAGGTCATGCTCCCACTGCAGCTCGACGCGCAACGCCCCCGGGCCCCCGGACTGGAACGGAAATTGGCATTGGTCGCTGCCGCCGGCGGTGAACTTGGTGTAGAGAATCGCGTGTTCGCCCGCGACGACCGGAGCGAAGTCCGGCCCGCTCGTCGGCGGGACGCAGGTCGCATGCGAATCGGGGCAGGTGACCGCCCAGGATTCGGTCAGGGCATCGTCGCCGAAGTGACCCAGGCCCGACGAGAGATCCTCGATCGAAAAGGCCGGGCCGGAGATTGCATGGCACAGGTTCGGGTCGGCGGTGAAACAGCCTTGGGTCGCATGAACGCCGCCGATGCAGACGCCCCAGACAGCGCTCTGCGAACAGTGCTGCACGCCAGGGAAGCAGCCCGGCGCGGCGGCGAACGACGGATCGCCGAGGAAGCAGCTCTGCGCGGTGCCGGGAACACAGCTGCAACCCTCGTCCGCTGTGCCGTCGCAATCGTCGTCGAAGCCCTGGTGGGCCGGGTCGCAGAGCTCCTCTGCGCTGCACGAGCGGGCGCACGGATCGGGAAAGGTCAGCGACCAGAGGAGGGTGTTCCCGGATTCGAAGCCGTCGGCGAAGATCGAGACTTGCGCGGCCAGCGATGACGCGAAAGGCGCGAGCGCCAGCGCGCCGACGAGAAGGCCGCGCGCAGGTGACACCAGCGAGCCTCGACCTCTCGAGCAAGAAGACGAATAGGGCGAAGGCATGGATGCCCCCCTTCGATCGGAGAGTTGCGCGCAAGAGAACGCCCGTCCGTTCCCTGCGTCCAGCCGGCGAATCTCCGCGCGCCTGATGGCGCGCATCGAGAGATCGGCGATCGAGAATCTGCCGGAAAGGTGCCAGCCGATTTCCCAGCCGGTCTCCCCGCAAGGTGCCAGCCGCTTGGCCGCCCGCTCCCCCTCAGGGGCAGATGTGGGTGGGGTCCGCGATCTGGCTGACGGTGAGCACCGCCGGCGTGGGTGCCAGGGTGGCGGCGCGCAGCACGGTGATCGTGCCGCTGCGCGAGGTCGCCGCATGCGCGTTGCCGAGCACGCGCCAGGACACCGTCTGCGGCAGGCCGGTGCCCACCCCCGAGCCGCCGGCCGTGACGGTCAGCCACGCAGGGAAGGTGACGACGGCGGACTCGACCAGCGTGTCCCAGGCGCAGCCGGCGGTCGCCGTCACGTTCGCCGTGGCGTTCTTCTGCACGCACATGCTCAGCGGGTTCGAGGTCGGCAGGCGGACATTGAAGCTGACGGTGATCGGCGAGATCGCGAACTCGCAGAGCTGCAGCGTGACCGTCTTGGTGGCGTCGGGACTCGCCGTGGTCCCGTCGTCGACGGTGAAGACGATCGTCCGCGTGCCGGCCGTCGGGGTGGCAGCGGTGTCGTCCCAGGTGACCGAGCGCAGACAGGCCTCGTAGACCGCCAGCGGCTGGCTGCCGCTGATCGCGAGGCTGCCCGGCCCCGGCGTCACCACGAGGCCCGCGCAGCCGGGTCCGTCGAGCACCTCGAAGGCGCCGTCGGCCGGATCGAGAATCGTCACGCTGGCGGCGGTGAGGTTGGCGCTGTCGCTGTCCGTGACGACCAGCGCGCCGTCCACCACCTGCGGTCCGCTGCCGTCGAGGACGGCGGTCGAGCCGGCGCTCGTGGCGACGAAGGGAACCCCGGGAAGCGGCCACTGCGAGGTGTCGCCGCTCTCGAAGCCGTCGCGGAAGACGAGCGTCGCGGCGAGGAGCCCGGAGGGGAGCGCCAAGGCCGCCAGCGCCAGCATCGCGCCGAGCGGCCGCAGCCCCCCGAGGTGCAGGCGGAACCGGCTGGACGAACGATCGTTCACGCCTGTGACCTCCCTGGTCGAAGAATCGGCGGCACTGTAGCACCGTGGCTTCCGCCGAAGTGGCGCCGAAGTGCCCGCCGAGGTGCCGATTTCCCGGCCGGCGCCCCCGCTGCCCGCCTTACGGCACCGCGGCGCTCCAATCGAAGAGGTCGGCGCTCTCGAAGCCGTCGGCGAACGAGGCAAACGCCAGTTGGGTGCGGATCTCGCCGCCGGCGTAGTCGGTCGTGTGCACGCAGGTGTACGAATGCCTCCTGGCCATGCCGTCGAGCAGCGCCGCCTTCGCCCCCAGAGCGGTGCCGCCGTTCGCGGTGACGAACGCCGCCACGTAGGTCGCGGCACTCGCGAGGTCGAAGGTGTGGGAGTAGGTCCCGGAGGTGACGCCGGTGGGAAAGCCCGGGAAGATGATCGCGACGCCGATGTTCGATCCCGCGGCCGTGCAGCAGTGGAGGTGCGAGCCGACGCTGTTGCCGGTCAGGCCGGAGAACGAGAAGTCGACCGTGAGCTCGTCGCCGTCGACCGTCACGTCGGCCGTGCCGGTGCCGGCCGAGGGCGTCGGCGGAACGGCCGACAGCCCGTCGAGGGCACCCGTCGAAACCGCCTGACCCCTCGCCGGGCCGGCGGCCAGACCCCCTGCGAGGAGGAGAGCGAGAACCGTGAATCCTGGCGCGCAAACGCGACGACGCGGCGGCAACATGGCCGTTCTCCCTGGAACTGGAAAGAGTTCGCCTCTACTCTATGCGCACTCCCGGCCTGCCTTCGCCTACCTCTGCTGCCAG
>JBGARM010000236.1:0-5238 GCA_044230215.1 Thermoanaerobaculia bacterium
CTGCGGAGGATCTCGCGCTCCCGCGGCCACGGGATCAGCTCCGGGAGGATCCGATCGCGCAGCCGACGTCCCTGCACGATGACGGTCACCCACGCCACCAGCACGAGGAAGAGCGAGAAGATCGCGCCGGGCGTCGCCGAGAGCGATCCCGGCATCCTCGCGGCCTCGGGTCTGGTCGCCGGCGAGGGGCTGGCGGGCATCGCCATCGCCGCCGCAGCAGCCCTCAAATGGATTCCCAAGAGCGCCGAGGCAAGGGTCGGCGGCCTGCCCGGCGAGCTCCTGACCTTGGCGGTGATCCTGGCGGTGCTCGGCTTCCTCCACGTCGCCGGGAGGTCAGCCACCCGGGCGACGCGCACCTAGCCCGTTCCGGCCGACCCGACCGCCCGGTCGCCCCGCCTGCGCGGGTGGGCTCCACCCCTTTTCGGGTATCGCGCCGCTTGGGCGACGGGCGCATACTTCCCGCAGAGGGCGTTCCTCCGCAGGGGAGTTCACCGACCGGGACGCCACTCGGGGGTGACTCATGAGGGATCTGTCGACGGTCGCTTTCCGCAGTCCCATCGCTCTGGCAGGTATCCTGACTTCTCTCACGGTCGGCCTTGCAGCCTGCAAAGCGCCGGCGGCAGCGAATGTCGACCAGTCGGCGACGAGCGCGGCCGTGGAGGCGCCAGCGATCCGGCTGGCGCTCCACGCCTACATCGACCGGACGCCTGGCACCCGGCCGGTCGACCTCGAGATGGCCCAGGTCGGCGTCGACTCCGGCTACGCCCTGGTCACCTGGGCGCACGACAAGGAGGCGGGCCAGGCCGTTCTGCGCAAGCAGGCCGGCGCCTGGGAGGTTCTCGGCTGCAGCGACGGCTGGCTCGGGCTGCGCGGCATCTGCCGGGAGGAGGTGCCCACCGCGGTGGCCAAGCGCCTGCTCGACCAGATCGATCCGAAGTGGGGCTCCTACGAGACGCCCTGAGCCCACCGGGCCGGCGCGCTAGCCATTGACGCCCAGACGGCGCAGGTAATCGGCCGAGGCGCGCGCGCGGCGCAGCAACTGGACAGAGTCCTCGTCGCCTGCGAGCTCGACGATGAAGGCGCCCTCGAAATGCGCCGCGGCGAGTTGCCGCAGCAGATCGGGCCATTGAATCGCCCCTTCTCCCGGCGGCAGGTGGTCGTCGCGCTCGCCGTGGTTGTCGCTGGCGTGCACCATCCACAGGTGTCCTGCCAACTTGTGAGCCACATGGCGCAGGTCGCCGGAGAGGAAGGCATGGCCGGTGTCGAGACAGAGGCCGACATTGCTCGAGGCCAGCGCCCCGAGCAGCCAGAGCAGGTCGCGCACATGGCCGGCGAAGAGGTGCGGCAACATGTTCTCGAGCACCAGGCCGACGCCTAGCTCGCCGGCCCGCCAGGCGATGCGGTCGAGCGCTTCGACGGCGCAGTCCATGCGGTCGAGACGCTCCGCCCGCGGCACGCCAGTCGTCTCGGGGCCGGGATGCAGCACGAAGAAGCGCGCGCCGAGCGCCGCTGCAGCCTCGGCGGCGCGGGAGATCTCGCGCACCGCGCCGTCGCGGGCGCCGGCGTCGAGAGCCGAGATATCGATCTGTTCGGCGAATGGCGCGTGAAACGAATGCACCTCCAGGCCGAGCTCGCGGATTCGCCGCGCCGCGACGATGCAGGCGGCGGCGGCGTGGTAGTCGAGGTGCGACGGCGCCGAGGAGACTTCGATCTGCTGGAAGCCAGCGGCGCGGATCGGCGCCAGGCAATCGAGCAGCGGCGTCCGCCAGAAGGCGCCGGTCGAGAGCCCGAGCGACAGGCCCCGCGCTCCCGATTCGGCCATCGCAGCCAACTCAGCCGTGCCCACCGCCGCTCTGCGCGGCGGTGCGCAGCGCTTCGAGGTTCCACGCGCAACCGGTGCCCGGACAGAGGCGCTTCTCCTGCGTCGAAGTGCAGTTGAAGTCGACCATCTGGTCGTGCCCGAGCGCGATCAGGCCGGCGAAGATCCGCGTATAGACCTCGGCCCGCACCGTCGCGTCGTGGAAATGGAAGTCGGTGAGCCAGCCGTACGGCCGTTCGTAGCGCGACCGGATCAGCCCCGCGATGTGCCGCGGATGCCAGCCCTCGGCGAGCAGAACGCGCACCAGCAGCTGGATCCCCCCCGGCTGCAGCAGCAGGTCGTTGGGATGCTCGAGGATCCGGCCGACGCAGGCCGGCAGGGCGCCGAGGTCGATGCGATCGTAGGTCGCCGACCAGTGCTCCGGCGGGTCGGGCTCCAGCGAGACGAAGCGCCGGTGAAAGTCGGCCAGCTCGCTCTCTTCGTAGGCCGCGATGAGCGCTTCCATGGCGACCGAGGCGTCGGGGATCGCCGTCCGGACCCGATCGGCGAGCTCGGCCGCGAGGTCGGGATCGCGCATCGTCCGGATCGCCTCCTCCTCGTCTCCGGGATCGGGAATGGCGACGAGGAGCGGCAGTCTAGCCGGCGGCGGCGGAATCCACCCCCGGCGCTCCGCCTTGAGGTAGGCGGTGAACGGCAGGCGCACCGCCCGCTTGTGCAGCGGATCGGCGTACTCCGACAGATCGATGGCGACGATCTCGCGACCGTGCGCGCCGGGACCGACGACCACGGCGGTGATCTCGACCGGCACCGGCGTCCGCGCGCTCGCCGCCAGAATCCGGTGGGCGACGAACTCCATCACCTTGCCGAGCCCGTCCCAGGCCGCGCCGGCCTCGCCCACGGTCTCGCCGTGCGGCGGCTGCGGTGCCGCGTAGGCGGCACGCAGCCCGTCGCCGAGGGTCGCGAGACGCGCGAGCGCCGCGAACGCCGCCCCCTGGCGACCGATCTTCCAGACGAAGTGATGTCCGCGGCCGGTCAGCAGATGCAGCGCCTCCAACCCGAACTCCGCCAGCAGACTCTCGATCGCCGCGACGACGTCGCGCTGCACGAAGAGGCTGCGCTTGGGATACAGCATCGGCTCCCAGGGGGCGTCGAAGTGGACGTGCTCGATGTCGAGATGAACGAGCAGGGAGTCCCGGTCCCAGAGCGAGCGCGCGACCTCGAGCTCGCTGTGCAGCATCGCCTCGAGGTCGTTCACCGGCCGGAAGTACCCGGCCTTTTCGGGGCTGGGCGAAGGCGTCGTGAGGAAGGCTGTGGGCGAAGACCCGAGGCTCCCCCCGCCGAGGTACTCCTGGTGGCGCC
Organism: Thermoanaerobaculia bacterium; assembly: GCA_044230215.1. Lineage (GTDB taxonomy): Bacteria > Acidobacteriota > Thermoanaerobaculia > Multivoradales > JAGPDF01 > JAGPDF01. The sequence goes on from JBGARM010000236.1 coordinate 3,179, forward strand.
GGTGGACCGCCGGGTGGTCGTAGAAACGCCGCCACGCGGCGGCGACCTGGCGTGCGCGGAGCTTCACGCCGTTGCCGTTGGCCGCTGGCGGCTTCGCAGCGCCCGGCACGCTACCCGGCGAATGGGATGCGGGCGGCTGAGGAGGCGGCGAGGAAGCCACAGGCGGACGCGGCGGACGAGCAGCCATGCGTCCAAGGTACTGCCGGCCGCTGCCGCCGGCACCACCCGGTCAGGCGGGGCCGGCTCGCCGCAGCCGACGACACCAGCCCCAGCCTGGGCTCCCAGGAGATCGCAAGCGCCCGTATCGGCACCGATCCGACAGTCGTCCTACAATCCTCCGCTCAGAGGAGCTTTCATGGCGACGGTGACGATCTCTTCCAGGTTCCAAGTCGTGATTCCCGAGAGCGTCCGGGAGTCCATGAACCTCAAGCCAGGCCAGCAGCTGCGCGTCTTCACCGTCGGCGACCGCTTGGAGCTGGTGCCGGGGAAGGATCTGCACTCGATGCGCGGCTTCCTCGGGGGAATCGACACCTCGGTGCCGCGGGACAAGGACCGCGTCTGAGCGTTGTCGATTCCACCGGTTCGCTCGACCCCCTCGCCGGCGGAACCGACGCGGAATGGGCGGCAACAGTTCTCGCTCCGTATGCCCTCGAAAGGGACTTCGCCCGAGCTCGTCGCTGTACAAGAGGGGACGCCGATTCCATCTCACTTGCCTGACCTCCCGCCGGCCGCCTCTGCGAAACGCGAGCTCGTTGCGCTGGCGATTCTCGCTCTCGCGGTCGTCGGCGTCCTCGGCGTCCTGCCGTCGCTCGCCACTGCGGACCTCAACTGGTGCTACCCGTACATGTCCCCCGACTCCTGGGACTGGCTGGCGAACGGCCTGCACTGGAGCGGCGTTGCGATCCCGGCGAGCTATCGCCCGCCGGGGCTGCCGCTGGTCATGGCGCTGCTCCACCGACTGCAGGCGCTGCCGCTCCTGCCCTACCTCAACTTCGCGATGCTCGGCCTCGCGGCGGTCCTCCTCCATCGCCTGATTCGCCTGCGCCACTCGGCGTTGGTCGCGGCGCTCGCGGTGCTGCTCTTCGTCTCGAACGGCTCGCTCTTCGGTTACACGCGCTTCATCATGGCCGAGGTCTGGACGCTGCCGTTCCTCGTCGGCGCGGCGATCGCCTTCGCCCGCGCCGCGACCGAGCCGCGGCGCTACGTCGCCTGCGCCTTCCTCCTCTCGCTGAGCTTTCTCTTCCACTATGCGGGCCTGGTCGTCGGGATCGCCTTCGCGCTGGCGGTTCTGCTGCATCGCCGCGAGGCGCTCCGGACCCGTTGGCCGGCGCTCGCCCTGTTCGCCGCCGTGCCCTTGCCGGCAGTCTGGCTCGTGCTGCGCGCGCTGCACAACCGGTCGAGCACCCAGATCCACACGATCGAACGCCTGGTCCAGCCGTCGTTCGACAACCTGCGCTACTACGCCGTCGTCAGCGCCGCTTTGCTCGGCATCGTTCTCCTGCCGCTCTACCTGACCGGCTTCGTACGGCTCCTGCCGAGTCGCCGCGGCCCCCTCTCGCCCTGGGCACAGGCGGTGGTCTATCCGCTCGTCGCGCTGTCGGTCTTCTTCACCCTGATCTACCACTGGTACGACAAGCGTTTCCTCTACTACCTCTTTCCCTTCGCCGTGGCGGCCGCCGCCGAAGGCCTCGCCCTGCTGGTCCGGTTCGCGCGGGGTAGCCGGTGGCGCACCGTCGGCGTCACGCTGGCGCTCGCCCTGATGCTGCTGTGGAACCGGATCCCGTACCCGGCAACGACGCATCGCCTGCTGGCGCTCTCGCCGCGCGACTTCGTCGACCTGACCGACGGCCGCAAGCCGGCGGAGTGGGTGGTCACCGGTTCCGAAGTATCGCCAACCCTGCTTGCAACCGCTGGCTTCCTGGCCTTCGGCGCCCGGCCCGGCGGCTGCATGCGCGGGTCAGAGCACGACGCGACCCCCGCCCTCCGCACCTACCTGGCCACGCTCCTGGCGCCGGCGGAGCCGATCGGTCTGGCGAGCGCGACACAGGATCCCGGGGCCT
>JBGARM010000237.1:0-5231 GCA_044230215.1 Thermoanaerobaculia bacterium
TCGGTGCCGCGCGCGGGAACTCGCGCGTCACCATCGGCGGCGTCGAGGTGGCCGCCTACCTGGTCTGGGGCAGCGGCAATGCGCAGAACCCCACGCTCGACATGATCGTCGTGCAGCCCGGACCATCGACGACCGGTGGCCCGATCGTGGTCGAGGTGGGCGGCCAGCGCTCTAACGCCACTCACAGCTTCAGCGCCACGCAGACCAAACTCCGCTACGTTGCCGCCGGCGGCAGCGACAGCGCCGCCTGGCCGCTCCCCGACGGCACGATGTAAGACAGGACGATCTGCACGACGTAGATTCCGGCTACCGTCGCCCCTTGCGGCAGTCCGCGCACCGTCTCGGCCATGGCGTGCAGAATGGCGTCGGTGACGCGGGCAGCGTCGAAGATGACCAGCACACCGCGCGCCAGGCCGACCACCAGCGCCGCACTGGCGAAGCCCGCGGCCCCCTTGAGGAACTCTTCGGCCGTGCCGTCGGCACCCAGCCCGCCGACGAGGCCACCGAGCAGGCCGACAGCGATGAACAGGCCGGAGAGCTCGAGCAGTCCCCACTCCCAGCGCAGGCAGCCGATGGCGAGCAGAACGAAGGCCGCGAGCAGAATCAGCAACACGCCGGCCTGGCGGCGCCCGAGACCGATCGCCGCCGGACCGGCAGGTGCTGCAGCCTGCGGCGTAACGCGATGCCGGCGGGCGTACCAGGAGACGTAGACGATGGTGACGGTCGTCAGCACGAACCAGACGATCAGGCGATAGGTCATCCCCGAGAACAGCGGCAGCCCGGCGATCGCCTGGCCGACGCCGACGGTGAACGGATTCATGAAGGCGCCGGAGAACCCCGCCCCGGCGCCGACCAGGGCGATCGCCCCGCCGACCACCTCGTCGTAGCCCAGGCGCCGCGCCAGGAGCACCAGGCCGGGCAGGAACGGCAGGGTCTCCTCCGCCATGCCGATCGTGCCGCCGCCGACGGCGAAGAGAAACATGAGCGCCGGCAGGATGATCTCGCCCCGCCCCCGCGCCGCGGAGACCACGCCGGCAATCAGCGCGTCGAGCGCCCCGGTCGCTTGCAGGACGCCGAACGCGCCGCCGATGATGAAGATGTAGAAGACGATCGCCGCCGTCGCGGCGAGCCCGCGCGGCCAGGCGAGAAAGACGTCGCCTAGACCGGCCGGATGCGCCGGGATCGGGCGATAGGACTCGGGATCGACGAGCTTCCGCCCCTCGACTTCGGTGCGCAGATACTCCCCCGCCGGCAGCACGTGGGTGGCGATCGCCGCCAGCGCCACGAGCGCGAACAGCAGTACGAAGGTGTGCGGGACTCTGAGCTTCACCCACCCACTCCGGCGCAGAAGCCGAGCGCCAGGTGGGCGTAGATGCGGGCGGCTTCGGTGATCTCGCCGATCGGCACCGACTCGCGCGGCGAGTGCGCGAGCGAGAGCTCGCCGGGGCCGAGGATGATCGTCGGAATTCCCGCATAGCCGGACAGCAGTGCGCCGTCGGTCCAGGCCGGAAAGGTGGTGAGCTCGCCGACCTCGCCGCAGACGCTGCTCCGGGCGGCCTGGGCAGCCAGGGCGAGCGGCGCTTCGGGCGGCGTCACCAGCGCGACGTGCAGCAGGTTCCCCATTCCCCCCTGCACGCGCCGGACGACGGTGTGCAGGCCGGGGAAGCCGCGCTCGACCCGCTCCAGCAGATCGGTCAGCTCGGCGACGATGCTCTGGAAGTTCTCGCCCGGCACCGTGCGGCGATCGAGGGTCAGCATGCAGGTCGCCGCCACCGTCGAGGGCTGATCGCCGCCGCGGATGGTGCCGAAATTGAGCGTCGGCGGCCCGAGAATCGGATGCCGCCGCGCCAGCAGGCGCGGTTTGAGCTCGTTCTCGACCATCGCCAGGAACATCCCCGCCGCCGAGATGGCGTTGATCCCCTTGTCGGGGATCCCGCCGTGCGCCGAGCGCCCCTGGAAGTGGACCTCGAGCCACTCGAGCCCCTTGTGCCCGAGGGCGATCCGGTTCTGCGTCGGTTCGCCGACCACCGCGCCGTCGGCGCGGAAGCTGGTGTCGACCAGCTGCTCGGCGCCGAGACTCTCCATCTCCTCGTCGATCACCGCGGCGAACGAAACCCGGCCGGCAGGCAGAGGGCGGGCCAGGGTCACCACCGCGGCCGCCATCGCCGCGAGTGCCCCCTTCATGTCCACGGAACCGCGACCAAAGAGCCGCCCTTCGCGAATCTCGCCCGACAGACCGACGCCCGGGTCGCCCGAGTTCAGCGGCACCGTGTCTGTGTGACCGCAAAGGAGCAGATGGGGGCCGGGCCGCGCGCCGCCGACGCTGACGAGGAGATTGGCCCGGCCCGGCAGGACCTCCTCGAGCTGCACGCCGAGATCGCGCTCCCCGAAGAAGCGCGCCAGCGCCATGACGACACGCTCCTCCTGGCGCTCGATGCCGGGGTGACTCGGAATGCGCACCAGCTCGGTGGCGAGTTCGACCGGCGCGAGACTCGCGATCTCGGAATCGACGATCTCAAGAAGGTCGGTGTCGGACATGATTTTTCAAAGTGTAACGCAAGGCGGGAAACGGCGACCCGGCGCGTGTAGGATCCGCCCCAATGTCCAACGAGAATGGTGGGCCGCGCGCGGACTCGCGCGTGAAGCCGCGCGTCGAATTGGTGCGGGGGCTGGGGGTCTGGGACGGCGTGCTGCTCACCGTCGGCAGCGTCATCGGCACGGGCATCTTCCTGGTCTCTTCCGACATCGCCAAGGTGCTGCCGCACGGCGGCATGCTGCTCGCGGTCTGGCTCGCCGGCGGCCTCCTTTCGCTGGCCGGCGCGCTGACCTACGCCGAGCTCGGCGCGATGTTCCCGCGCGCCGGCGGGATCTACCTGTTCCTCAAGGAGGCTTACGGCCCGCTGCCCGGCTTCCTGTACGGCTGGGCCTGCTTCCTGGTGATGATGTCGGGCGGCATCGCGGCGATCGCCGTCGGCTTCGGAGAATACCTCGGCGCGTTCTTCCCCTTCTCCTCCACCGCCAACGTGCTGGCGACGCAGACGATCGGCAGCTGGACCTGGAATCTCACTGGCGTGCAGGTTGTCGGCGCGGCGGCCATCCTGGTTCTCACGGCAGTGAACCACTTCGGACTGAAGCAGGGGGCGGCGGTCCAGAACGTGATGACCGTGATCAAGATGGGCGCCATCATCGGGGTTGCGCTCCTCGGCTATCTCGTGCCCGCCAAGAGCGTGCTCGGTCTCACCGCTCCGCTTCCGGCGAGCGGGCTGCTCGCCGCTTTCGGCGTCGCCATGATCGCCGCGCTGTGGACCTACGACGGCTGGTACGGTCTGACCTTCTCCGCCGGCGAGATGAAGAACCCGGGGCGCTCGCTCCCGCTCGGCCTGATCGGCGGCACGGCGATCATCACCGGTCTCTACATCCTGATCAACTTCGTCTATCTGCGCGCGATGCCGGTCGCCCAGATCGCCGGCGAGTCGCGCATCGGCGAGGCGGCTGCGGCGATTCTCCTCGGCCCGGCCGCCGGACAGTGGCTGGCGGCGGCGGTCGTCATCTCGACCTTCGGCTGCCTGGCGGCGACGATCCTCTACAGCTCGCGGATCTATCATCCGATGGCCGAAGACGGGCTCTTCTTCCGCTCGCTGGCGCGGATCGACCCTGTCAGCCACGTCCCGGCGCGGAGCCTCTGGGCGCAGAGCCTGTGGGCGGTGCTGCTGACCCTCTCCGGCAGCTATAGCCAGCTCTACACCTACGCCGTGCTGGTCACCGTGCTCTTCCACGTCCTCGCCGGAGCGGCGGTCTTCGTGCTGCGCCGCACCCGGCCCGACGCTCCGCGCCCCTACCGCGTCTGGGGTTATCCGTGGGTGCCGATCGCCTTCCTCGGCGCGATGGCGGTGCTGCTGGTCAACACGGTGGCCGAGCGCCCGGTCGAGTCGCTGCTCGGACTCGGGCTCGTGGCGCTCGGCCTGCCGGCCTACGTCTACCTGCGCAAAGCGAACCGGACCTAGAAGCGGCCGGAGACCGCCAGCGAGACGATCCGTCCGGTGGCGAGATCCGCAGCGTTGTCGGCTGCCGCGTAGTAGCGCTTGTCGCCCAGATTCCGCGCCATCAGGCGCAGCTCGATCGCTTCGCTGAAGCGGAAGCCGCCGCCCAGGTCGAACAGGGTGTAGCCGTCGCGCGCGAGCTCGGTCGGCCCCGGCTCGTCCTGGGAGAGGAAACTCGTGACCCGCCCGAAGACGTAGGCCCGGGCGAACGAATAGCGCAGCGTCACCCAGCCGTTCGGCGGCGCGATGTCGTCGATCTCCGCTCCACCGTCGGTGCTGCCGTTCGACACCGCGATACCGCCCTCGAGACTCCAGTCCTCGGCGATCACTGTCTGCACCTCGGCCTCGATGCCGTCGATCGTTCCCTGGCCGCGATTGCGAAACTGGAAGTTGTCGCCGGCGCTGTAGCGCTCGATGAGGTTGTCGATCTCGTAGCGGTAGGCGAACAGGCCGACCGCCGTCGTGCCGCTGCGCCAGCGCGTGCCGAGATCGAACTGGAGGCTCGTTTCCGGCTCGAGCTCCGGGTTGCCGACGACGAAACCGCGCCCGGAAGGACCGCGGAAATAGAGGTCCGACAGCGTCGGCGTGCGGAAGCCGCGCGCCACCTGTGCCGTCGTCGTCCAGCCGGCGTAGGGACCGAAGGCGATGGAGGCGTTGCCGGAGAAGGCGCTGGTGTCGGCGGAGTGGTCGCCGAAGTATCCCCCCCGGTTCTCGGTCGCGACGTAGTCGCCGCGAGCGCCGAGCGCGAGCGACACGCGCTCCGCGAGCACGCGGCTCCAGGTCGCGAAGAGACCGGTGTCGAGCTTCTCCGCCTGGTCGATGGCCGGGAAAATATCGACCCGCGTCACGGTCGTCGCATCGGCCGCGTAGCGGATCTGCGAGAACACCGACTCGAGGTCGAAACGCGTCACCAGGTCGAGCCCAGTCTGGAGGCGGCCGCCGGCGAGCGGGCGACCGGCGACGAAGCGCGCCGAGGCGTCCTTGGCCCGCGTGTCGGCGCGGTCGATCCGCCGGTTCGAGGTGGCCGTGGGAGCGCGATCGCGGTCGAGGACGATGTCGTACGTGCCGTAGAAAGCCGAGCCTTCGAGCGCATCCCAGTCCCCGGCGGAGCCGATCCAGGAGGCCGTCAGACGGTTCGAATCCTCGTTCGGATAGGAGGCGCGAATCTGCCGCGAGTCGATCGCCGCCTTG
>JBGARM010000238.1:0-5230 GCA_044230215.1 Thermoanaerobaculia bacterium
CGGATCGAGATCCGGCGGGAAGGCCGTCACACCCCCCTTGAAGCCGAACCAGTACCTTGCCGCCGCGTCGCGAGCGAAGGCGCTGCTGTGCGAAACCTCGCTGGCGATGGCGCCCGAGGCGCGATCGAAGCGCGCCTGCACCGCGCCGAGGCCGCCTCGCGCCGCCGGGTCGAAGATCAGGACGCCGTGGTTCGTTCCGAGCAGGAGTTTGCCCTGGCGCTCGTCGGCAATGGTCAGCACGAGATCGTCCGCCAGACCGCTGGCGTCGCCGTAGGAAACGAAGCGCGGCGGCCCGGTTCCGGGCTCGGAAACCAGCCGTGCCAGGCGGGCGTATCCGCCAGCCCAGAGGGTTCCGTTGGCGGTCCGGCCGAGCGAGCGGACACTGGCGGTGTCGAGCCCGGAATCCGCGCCGACGCTGCGGAAGCCGTCCCCGTCGGCATAGGAGAGGCCCTCGCCGTGGGCGATGAAAAGACGACCGGCACCGTCCTCGTCGATGGCGTAGGTACGTTCGGTCAGGAGGCCGTCGGCCTTGTGAAAGGCGCGCAGCTCGCGGCGGCGCCCTTCGGCATCGAAGCGCAGCCGCGTCAGGCCGTCGATCGAGCCGGCCCAGAGGTCTCCGGCGTGGTCCTCGAAAAGACTCACCACGTAGCTGCCGCCGAGGCCGTCTGCCGCGGTCAGGGTCTCGAAGGCGCCCGAAGGCAGGAGTCGCGAAAGCCCCTCCTCCGTACCCACCCAGATCTCTCCCCGGCGGTTGCGCAGGACCGTCCAGACCCAGTCGGCGGGTAGTCCGTCGGCGCGCCGCCAGGTCCGCGCGCTGGGCTCGCCGTGGGAGCCGAACGTGAGATGAGCCAGCCCCTGGACGGTGCCGGCCCAGATACCGCTGGCGCCGTCCGTCGCCAGAGCATAGACCTGGCGGTCGGGCAGCCCCTCCGCTTCGCCATAGCTCCACAGGTCCTGGCGCACGAGACGGCTGAGGCCGCCCTCCGAACCGATCCAGAGCGAGCCTTCGCGATCCTCGAGGAGGCTGTGGACGTCGTCGTCCGCCAGGCCGTTGCCTTCGCGCAGCAAGCGGCAGGGATGCGCCCCGGGCAGCGGACAGATGCCGAGGCCGGCGGTGCTGCCGACGAGGAGCTCGCGGCCGTCGCGGGTCGGCAGCAGGGCATAGAGATCGTCGTCGGGCAGGCCGTCCGCCGCCGTGAGACGGCCGAACCGTTTGCCGTCGAAAAACGCCAGGCCGCCGCCGCGGGTGGCGAAGTAGAGCGTGCCGGCGCGATCTTCGGCGATCGCCCGCACCGAGTTGTGCGCCAAGCCGTCCGCGGTGGTGAAGACGCGGCAGTTGCCGAGCCTCCCCCCCGGCTCGAGAGTGCACCGGGTGACCCCCTGCCCGCGCGATCCCAGCCAGAGGGAGCCGTCGCTCGCCGGCAACATGGAGTAGACGTAGTCGTCCGCCAGGCCGTCGGCGCGCAGGAAGGTGCGGAAGTCCTTGCCGTCATAAGAGACCAGCCCGCGGTCACTGCCGAACCAGAGCACGCCGTAGCGGTCGATCGCTGCCGACCAGATGGTGCCGGCGACGGCCCCTCCCAGCTCGGCATAGGAGCGGATGCGCTGCCCGTCATACGAGGCGATACCGCCGTTGGTGCCGATCCAGAGGATGCCCTTTTCGTCTTCGAGCGTCAGCCGGACGTTGGGGGAGGGCAGGCCTTCCGGAATGGAGATGGTCGCGAAGGAGACGCCGTCGTAGCGGCACAGGCCCCAGGTCGTCGCCACCCAGAGATAGCCGCGACGATCCTGCAGAACGTTCCAGACCTGCGACGCGGCCAGGCCCTCGTCGACGGAGTAGACGGTGAACGGGAGACGTTGCGCGATCGCGGCTCGCGGTTCTCCGCAGGCGATCCAGCAGATCGCCGCCGACGCGAACATGCCGGCGAACCTTCGCAGCCGATCGGCTGAGAACGATCGGATTTCCCGTCTCCTTCCCGCGACAGCGAGAGCGCAGGCGCACGCTACCACGCCGCCGCCGCACCGGCTCCCGAACGGCGGTTCAGCCAGGCGCCCGAACCGGCCCTATTCGGTGGAGACCTTGCCGCCGCCGGCGAGCGCCGCAGTCAGCGTGTGCCAGGCGAGCGTCGCGCACTTGACCCGCATCGGAAAGTCCTTGACGCCGCAAAGCACCGCGAGCTTGCCCAACGGCTCGACATCGGCCTCCGGATCGCCGGTCACGGCTTTGCGGAACTGCTCGAAGAGCTCGGCGATCTCGGCCTCGGTCCGCCCGGCGATCGCTTCGGTCATGAGCGAGGCGGAGGCGGTCGAAATGGCGCAGCCGGTGCCTTCGAAGGCGACGTGCTGGAGACGATGGTCTTCGACCTGCACCTCGACCGCGATGCGGTCGCCGCAGAGCGGATTGTGCCCCTCGGCGCGGCCGGTCGGGTCCGCCAGGCGGCCGCGGTTGCGCGGGCTCCGGTAGTGGTCGAGAAGCACTTCCTGGTAGAGCACCTGCAGCTCGTTCATCGCCCGTCCTCCCCAACCAGCCCGCCGGCACCGCGGGTCACTCCGAAGATCGACTGCGCCCCGGCGATGGCCGCGAGCAGGGCGGCAACCTCTTCTCCCGTGTTGTAGAGCGCGAACGAAGCGCGCACCGTCGCCGGCACCTCGAAGCGGCGCATCAGCGGCTGCGCGCAGTGGTGACCGGCACGCACGGCGACGCCGTAGTGATCGAGCACGGTGCCCAAATCATGGGCGTGAATGCCGTCGAGGACGAACGAGACCACGCCTGCGCGCGCGCGCGGCCGGCCGATCAGCCGGACGCCGTCGATCGCCTCGAGGCCGGCGACGGTCGCCTCCACCAGCCCGCTCTCATGCCGCTCGATCGCCGGCCAACCGATCGCTTCGACGTAGTCGAGGGCCGCCGCCAGGCCGATCGCCTCCGCCGCCGCCGGCGTGCCGGCTTCGAAGCGGCGCGGCGGATCGTCGTAGGTCGTCGCTTCGAAGGTGACGCTGCGGATCATGCCGCCGCCGCCCTGCCAGGGCGGCATCGCGGCGAGGAGCTCGCGGCGGCCATAGAGCGCGCCGATGCCGGTCGGACCGTAGACCTTGTGGCCGGAGAAGGCGAAGAAATCGCAGTCCAGCGCGCCGACGTCGACCGCGAGATGGGGGGCCGACTGCGCGCCGTCGACGAATGTCGGCACGCCGGCGTCATGCGCCCTTCGCACCAGGTCTGCGACCGGCAGCACCGTGCCGAGCGCATTCGAGACGTGCGCGAACGCCGCGAGCTTCGTCTTCGGCCCGAGCCGGCGCGAGAACTCCTCCGGATCGACTTCACCGCGGTCGTCGACCCGCACCACGGCCAGCCGCGCGCCGCGCTCCTCGCAGACCCTCTGCCAGGGGACGAGGTTCGAGTGATGCTCGAGCTCGGTGATCAGGATCTCGTCACCGGGCGAGAGGCGGGGCCGGGCGAAGCTCCAGGCCACCAGATTCGCCGCCTCGGTGGTGCCGCGCACGAAGACGATCTCCTCGGGCGAGGCGGCGCCGAGAAAGCGCCGCACGCGCTCGCGCGCCGCTTCGTACTGTTGTGTCGCTTCGGCGGAGAGTTGGTGGACGCCGCGCGCCACCGAGCCGTAGCTCTCCTCGTAGAAGCGTTGCATCGCGGCAATAACCTGCCGCGGCTTCTGGGTCGTCGCCGCGTTGTCGAGATAGGAGAGCGCCGCCGCGCCGATCCGCCGGCCGAGAATCGGAAAGTCGGCGCGCAGGCGCTCGACGTCGAGGACCGCTTCAGACGGCGTCGCGGACGACATCGCCCTGCGGAATCCAGTGGAAGAGGAACTCGCGCAGCTCCCGCGCCAGTGCCGGGACCTTGGCGCGCTCGACGAGATCGCTGGCGAAGGCGTAGGTCAACAGGCTCTTCGCCGCCTCGGCGCCGATGCCGCGCGAGCGCAGGTAGAAGACGGCGTCGTCGTCGAGCTGGCCGACGGTCGAGCCGTGGGTGCACTTGACGTCGTCGGCGAAGATCTCGAGCTGCGGATTGGTGTTGACCAGGGCGTCGTCCGACAGCAGCAGGTTGCGGTTGGTCTGCTTGGCGTCGGTCTTCTGCGCCCCCTTGTGGACGAAGATGCGGCCGTTGAAGATCGCCCGCGAACGGCCGTCGAGGATTCCCTTGTAGAGCTCGTGGCTGTTGCAGTGCGCGGCGACGTGGTCGACGCGCATATGGGTGTCGCAGACCTGGCGTCCATCGACGAGATAGAGCCCGTTGAGGGTCGCTTCGCTGCCTTCGCCGGCGAGTCGCGCCTGGATGTCGTGGCGCACGATCGCCCCGCCGAGCGAGAAGGAATGGGTCGAGATGTTCGCTCCGCGGGCGGTCGCGAGCGCCAGGCCCGAAAGGTGGAACGCCTCGCGGCTGTCGCGCTGGAACTTGTAGTGGTCGACGACGGCGCTGGGCTCCGCCACGATCTCGGTGACCGGGCAGGTCAGGTAGACCGCGTCGGCGTCGCCGGCGAAGCTCTCGACGATCGTCGCCTGCGAATGCTCGCCGGCGTGGATCAGGGTGCGCGGGAAGCTCGCGCCCGGTGTCTCCTGGGCGGTCGAGAAGAAGAGCAGGTGCAGCGGCTCCTCGACCACCGCGCCAGGCGCGACTTCGACGAAGGCGAGCTGTTCGAAAAGGGCGGTCGCGAGCGCCGCGAAGGGGCGCGTGTCGATGCCGGCCACGCTGCCGAGCAGCGCGTCCGCGCGGCTCGAGTCGCCGCCCTGGGTCACCGAGAGTCCGGCCGGGAGCGCGTTCGCCGAAAGCGCGGCGTCGAAGCGTCCGTCGACGAAGACGAGCTCGGTCGTGCCGGCGAGCCGGAAGGCGTCGACGGCGGCGGCCAGTTTCCCGCGATCGACGGCGGCGGGACGCCGATAAACCGTCTTCCCCACCGGCGCGACGTTGGTGAACCGCCACTCCTCCTGGCGCAGGGTCGGAAAGCCCTGGCGCTCGAAGTGCTGCCAGGCGCGCTCGCGCAGGGCCCGCCGATCGGCCGAGGGCTCTTCGGCCCGGAGGCGCGCGAAATCGGCGGCAAAGAACGCGACGGCAGCCGGGACGGTCGTGGCGGGCGCCGGCGCACCCGGCGTCGTGGTTTCGGTGGCAGAGCTCATCGTGACCCCCGCCTCAGGTCCGCGCGCCGACCGCGGCTTCGTCCTCGAGCCAGGCGTAGCCCTTGGCTTCGAGCTCGAGGGCGAGCTCGCGGCCCGCCTCGGCCAG
>JBGARM010000239.1:0-5201 GCA_044230215.1 Thermoanaerobaculia bacterium
GACCCTTGATCCGATCCTTCACGTACGCGATGCGCTTCTGCGCCGAGACGTGTTTGAACAGGAACAGGGCGAGGACGCCGAAGATCTCCTCGGCGCGGCGCTCGAGATCAGCGGAGCGTTTGGCGATCGCGGCGATGCGCTCCCGCAGTCGCTCGACGCCGGCCACCGCGCGCTCGACGGCGGCCGCGCCCTCGTTGCCGGTAGCCTCGCCGAGCCGCGCGAGCTCCGCCTGGGCCTCCGCATTGCCGGCGATCTGGGTGGCGGTCTGCGCCAGCTCCTCCATGGCAGCGGTGATCTCGACCACCGACGCCGACTGCTCGGACGATCCGGCGGCGAGCTCCGAGGCGATCCGCTTGACCGCTCCCGCCGCGCCGGCGACCTCGACCGAAGAGCTCTGGATGCGGCTCGCCAGCACCTCGAGCGGCGCCAGCGCCTCGCCCAGCGGGACGGCGAGCGCGGTCGGGAGATCGGCGGCGATCGCCTTGGCGCGCACCAGATCGGCCGCCGCGAGCTCGTCGAGCGAGGCCACGAGGCGGAGCCGATCGGCCTGTTTCGCCGCCCGCAGGTCGAAGCTGCGGCGGATCGCCGGCAGGGAGAGCGCGACCGTCAGCGCGGCGCCGAACAGTGCCGCCGTCGAGCGCCAGGAGCTGCCGGTCCGTGCCTCGGCGACGATGACGAAGACGACGGCGAGCAGGGCGAGCCCCACCGGCGCGGTGGGCATGGTGCTGCGCAGGGCGTGACGGTCAAACATGGGCGATCTCGACCTCTCGGGACAGGATGACGAGCGGCTCGCCGGCGAACAGCGCCAGGCCGGCGGCGCCGGGCGGCAGAAAGCGCCGGATGCGATGCGAGAGCGGTCGTGCCGTCAGGTCGCCGTCGAGCGTCAGAACCGAGTCGACGGCGAGGCGGCGGCCGCCCGCGAAGCAGACCTCGAGATCGCCGCTGCCGCCAGCCGCGCGTCCCGCCGGTGCGCCGGCCGTTCGCTCGATCCCCGCCACCTGATCGGCCGGCAGGCCCCAGAGCGCGCCGTCGCGGCGCACGATCAGGAAGCCGCCAGTCATGCCGCGGCTCCGAGCCGTTCGGTATCGACGACGACGACCGGGCGTCCGCCGACCAGGGCCTGGCCGAGCGCCAGGGCAGCGGGGTCGAGCTCGACGACTTCGATGGCGTCGTCGACGCCGAGGCCGACGAGCTCGCGATCGGCGCCCGAGCCGAGCCAGGTCACCACGGTCACGGGCGGGCGGGAGTTCTCCCGCTCATCGCCCAGGAGCTGCGCCAGGTCGAGGATGGCGAGCGGCTCGCCGGCGAATTCGGCGAGTCCGACGAGGCCGGGGCCGGCGCCGGGCAACGGATGGAGCCGCGCGCCGCGGACGACGCGGCGAACGGCGAGGGCGGGCAGCGCCGCCAGGCGCTCGCCCAGCCGGACGAGGAGATAGGGAGTCGTGGTCATGCGCCGATTTCGGTCCAGTGGCGCACGTTGACGTCGAACTCGACGACGGCCGTCGGCTCGCCAGCGGCGTTGCGCCGCGCGACCGCCACCATGATGCAGGGCTCGCCCGACATCACCGAGCGCTCCGGCGGCGTCACCACGGCGCGCCCACTCTCGACGGCCTTCTTGAACCAGGCGCGATCGGCGAGGTTGCGCCGCCGCAGCTCGTGCAGCGCCTCGACGTTGCTCGCCTGCAGCGCGCTCGCGGTCTGCGTCGCGAGGACCTTGCCGCGGGAATCGACGATGCAGCCGCATTCGACGAACGGAGCGGCAGAGACGAGCTCGTCGATCAGCTCCTGGGGCCGCCATTCGGCGCTCTCCGGGACGTCGGGGAGCCGGCTCGCCCAGGAGTGCACCAGGCGCTTGAGCGAGCGCGGCGAGTCGAGGCGGAAGGTCTGGGCGAGGAGCTCGAGGTCGAGGCCGATCGAGCGCAGCCGGCCGGAGGTGGCGGAGAGCTGCGCGAGGTCGCGCGACATCCGTTCGACGACCTGGTGGAGCTCGCGCAGCGTCGACAGGACCTCCTCCGTGGCCGAGGTCTGCTGCCGGGTCACCGAGGAGATCTGCCGCGCCGCCTCCGAGCTCTCGCGCAGCGAGGCGCGCAGGATCGCCAGCGCGCCGGTGGCGGCGCGGGCCTCTTCGAGCACCCGGGACGCCTCCTTGCCGCCCTCCTCGGTGGCGACGACGGTCGAGCGGATGGCGCTCGCGAACTCCTCGACCTGACTGCGCACCGAGGCGACCGAATCACGCACCCGCTCGGCGAGAACGCGAACCTCTCCGGCGACGATCGCGAAGCGCCGCCCGCGGCCGCCGGCGGCCGAGGCTTCGAGCGCGGCATTGAGCGACAGGAGATGGGTCTCCTGGGCGATCTCGCTGATCAGCTCGAGCACGCGGAAGATCTCGCGCGACCGCGTGCCGAGGGTGTCGGCGCGGGCCGTGACGTCGGCGATGCGGCGCTCCACCGCGCCCACCCCCTCGACCGCTTCGGCGACCGCCTCTGCTCCGGCGGCCCCCTCGCTCTCCGCCGTCAACACGAGCTGGTTCTGGCGCTCGGCATGCTCTGAGATCTCGGCGGCGGTGCGCGAGAGCTCCTCCATCGCGGCGGTCACCTCGCCGGCCGCGGCGGCCTGCTGCGCCGAGCTCGCCGCGAGCAGCGTCGAGCCGCGCTCGACTCCTTCGGCGGCGCCGGCCACGGAGTGCGAGTTGGCCTGCAGTTGCTCGACGCGGGTCGCCAGCCCGGAAACCGCGCGCGCGACGCCGCCGGCGAGGTCCGGATCCAGGGAGCGAGCGAGCTCGGCGGTGCGGATCAGGTCGCCGTCCCCGAGTTGGCGAAAGACGCGGATCAGGCGGGCGCGCAGGCCCGCGCGCGGATCGGCGACGCGGGTGGAGAGGTCGAAGGCGAGAAACAGCAGGGCGCCGACGACGGCGGCGAGGTGAAACAGGACCTGCAACAACGGCGCCTGCGCTCCTCGGCTGGCGCCGGCGAGCAGCCAGCCGCCGAGGGCCCATACGGCGCCGTAGAGCGCCGCCGGCACGAGGAGCGACTGGGATTCGATCCGACTTCCGGCCGGCCGGCTCATGCGACCCTGCCACGGGTCGAGGTCGATCCGCTGCGCGATTCCACGGTCGAGGCTCCTTCGAAGATCCTTCATCGTCACCCAGATCGGCGGCGGATGCAAGGCCGGCGGGCGCCCGGCGCGCGCGACTGCCCGAAAGTGTTGTTGAAAGCCCTCCACCCTTCGTCTACACTGACTCGACCCGTGAAGCCCAAGAAGATCCTCGTCGTCGACGACTCCGATCTCATGCACCGCATGTACGGCGTGATGTTGCGCGTCGGCGGGCTCGTCGCGGCGCGTGACGGCGAGGAGGCGCTGGCGAAGATCGTCGCCGACCCCGAGATCGACCTCGTCCTGCTCGACATCAACATGCCGAAGATGAACGGCTTCGAGTTGCTGCGCGAGCTCGGGGAACGCGGACTGGTGCCTGCCCTGCGGGTGATCGTGGTGACGACCGAAGGGCGCGACGAGGACGCGCAGCGCGGCTTGGCCGCCGGCGCCGCGGCCTATCTGACCAAGCCGTTCCGCGCCGAAGAGGTGCGCGCGGCGATCGCGGCGCTGCCGGAGCCGGCATGAAGCCGGAGCCGCCTTCGGCGGCGCACGAGCCGCTCGTCGACCAGCTCCGCGATGCCCTGGGCCGGGCGAGCGAGCTGGTGGCGCGGCTGTCGACGACGCTCGCGGCGGCGGCGCGGGGCGAGGCCGAGGACGAGATCTTCGATCCGTCGCCGGTCGCCAACCCGCTCGAGCGCGAGCTCGACGAGGTGCGCGTCGACATGCAGGAGATATCGGTGCGCCTCGTCGACACCGAGCACCAGCTCGACCGGCTGATGAGCCTCTACGTGGCGACCTACCAACTGCACGCCTTCCTCGATCCGCGCCAGGTCTCGAGCGCCATCGCCGACATCGCGGTGAACCTGCTCGGCGCCGAGCGCTTCGCCCTGCTGCTGCTCAAGGACGACGGCCACGAGTTCGAGATCGCCTTCTCGCAGGGGACCTCGGCCGAAGGCACGCCGGGCTTCGCCGGCGCCACTTACGCCGGCGGCGATCCGCTGTGTGACGCGGCGCTCAAGGACGGCGCGCTCAAGCTCGGTCCGACGGCGGCCTCGACCACCGTGGCCGCCGTGCCGCTCAAGATCCAGGATCAGATTGTCGGCGCGCTCGTCGTGCTGAAGCTCTTCGACCACAAGCCGGTGCTGCGTCCCGACGACCGCGATCTGCTCGATCTGCTCTCGGCGCACGCCGCCTCGGCGCTGTTCGCCGCCCGGCTGTTCGCCGCCAAGGACAGGAAGCTCCGCACTTTGGAGAGCCTCGTCCGGCTCGCCCGCCGCGACGAATAGCGGCCCTCTGCGGCGAGCGATCCGCGGGGCGGTGACGGGACCCCGCGATAGAGTCGGCAGCCATGTTCCTCCGCAAGCTCGCCCGTATCGTCCTCGTCGTCGTTCTGGTGATCGCGGCGCTCGCCGCTGGCGCCTTCTATTGGCTGAAAGCGAGCGGCCTGCCGCAGCGCGACGGCGGTGCCGCGCTCGCCGGCCTGCAGGCGCCGGTCGACGTGCGCTGGGATCGCTGGGCGATGCCCTACGTCCACGCGGCAACGGTGGCCGACGCGACGGCGGCCCTCGGCTGGCTGCACGCCAATGACCGTCTCTTCCAGATGGAGATCTCGCGCCGCGCGGCGGCGGGCCGCCTCTCGGAGCTCTTCGGCGAACGCGCCCTCGCTTTCGACAAGAAAGTTCGCCGGCTGCGCATCTACGCCGCCGCCGAGAAGCTGGTCGCAGCGGCCTCGCCGGAGAGTCGCGACCTCCTCGCCGCCTATGCGCGCGGCGTCAACGCCTGGATCGCCAGCCACAAGCACGACCTGCCGCCGGAGTTCCGGCTGCTCGCGGCCAGACCTGAACCCTGGCAGCCGGCCGATTCGATGGGCATCGTCTTCCTCATGGCGCGCCAGCTCTCGGCGATCTTCGAGCCCAACGAGGAGGAGCTCTTCGGCTTCCTGCGCGAGTTCGGCGCCGATCGCGCGCGCGAGCTGGCCGGCACGCCGCAGGCGCAGGTCGCCGACGAAGTGAAGCGGCTCGCCGACGAGACGCCCGCCGCCGGCGAGGACGCCGCGGCCAACCCGGAGGGTTCGGGGCTCGGCAGCAACAACTGGGCGATCGCACCCG
>JBGARM010000023.1:0-16326 GCA_044230215.1 Thermoanaerobaculia bacterium
GCTCAGGGCCGATGGCAAGCCCCGCCTGCTGGTGCTCGGTGGCAGCCAGGGCTCGCTGCGCCTCAACCGGCTGATGCCGGAGGTGCTGGCGCCGCTATTCGACCGCATGCCGGAGCTCTCGGTCCTCCATCAGTGCGGCGAGACGCACCTCGAGGCGACGCTCGCCCTGTATCGCGCGGCCGGCCTCGAAACGCCCCGCCTGCGCGTCGTCTCGTTCGTCGACAGCGTGCCGGCGGCGATGGCGGCGGTCGATCTCGTGATTTCGCGCGCCGGCGCGATCACCCTGGCCGAGATCTGCGCCGCCGGCCGGCCGTCGGTGCTGCTGCCGCTCCTCGCTGCAGGCGCGCACCAACTGGCGAACGCCCAGCTCCTCGCCGACGCCGATGCCGCGAGCCTCATCGAGGATGTCGCGCTCGACGCCGAGCGCCTCGGTGGCGAGCTTGCAACTCTGCTCGGCGATCGCGCCCGGCTGGCGAGGATGGGCGAGAACGCCCGCCGCCTCGCCCATCCGCGGGCCGCCGCGGCAATTGTCGACCGGATCGAGGCGCTGCTCCCGCCGCTGGGGAGGGCCGCCTGATGTTCCATCGCTTCGCGGGTCTCCGGCACGCGCACTTCGTCGGCATCGGCGGCGCCGGCATGAGCGGCATCGCCGAAGTCCTGCTGCAGTACGAGGTCACCGTGTCGGGCTGCGACCAGAGCTCCAGCGAAGCCACGGAGCGGTTGCGCTCGCTCGGCGTGGCGATCGCCACCGGTCACTCCATCGACCACCTCCAGGGCGTCGACCTGCTGGTGATCTCCTCGGCCATCGCCGCCGGCAACCCGGAAGTCGCCGAGGCGAAGCGGCGGGGCATCACCGTCGTCCGCCGGGCCGAGATGCTCGCCGAGCTGATGCGGCTGAAGTACGGTATCGCCGTCGCCGGCACCCACGGCAAGACCACGACGACGTCGCTGGTCGGCGCGATCATGACCGAGGCCGGCCTCGATCCGACGGTGATCGTCGGTGGTCGGCTGCGGGTCTCCGGCACCGGGGCGCGCCTCGGCAACTCCGACTACATGGTCGTCGAGGCCGACGAGTTCGACCGCAGTTTCCTGTCGCTCTTCCCGATCCTCGCCGTCATCACGTCGATCGACCGCGACCACCTCGACACGTACCAGGATCTGGACGCGATCCGCGACGCCTTCGTCGCTTTCGCGAGCCGGATTCCGTTCTTCGGGCAGGTCATCGTCTGCGCCGACGACCCGAACGTCGCCGGCCTGCTGCCGCGGCTGGCGGAACGGCGCGTGACCACCTACGGCCTCGGCGAGGATTGCCTGTTGCGCGCCGAGGAGCTCGACATGTCGCCCGATGGAACCTCGTTCCTGGTCCGCCACCGGGTGCAGGGGGAGCTCGCGCGACTCACGCTGCCGCTCGCCGGCCTGCACAACGTGAGGAATGCCCTCGGGGCGGTCGGCGTCGCGCTGGCGTTGGGCATCCCGATGCCAGTCGTGGCGCGCGCCCTGGCCGCCTTCGGCGGCGTGCATCGGCGCTTCGAGCGCATGGGCCAGTTCCGCGGCGCGGAGGTCGTCGACGACTACGCCCACCACCCTACCGAGGTGCAGGCGACGCTCGCCGCGGCGCGGCAGGTCTTTCCGCGCCGAGTCCTGCATGCCGTCTTCCAGCCGCACCTGTACTCGCGCACCCGCGACCTCGCGGAGGAGTTCGGACGCGCACTTTCGGCGGCCGACCACGTCGTCGTCACCGACGTCTACCCGTCGCGCGAGCAGCCGATCGAGGGAGTCTCCGGCGAGCTGGTGGCGCGCGCCGCGCAGGCGGTCGGGCACCCCAGAGTCGACTATTTCGCCGACTGGCGGGCGGTCTACTCGCTGCTCGGCGGAATCGACGACGGCGACGTCGTGCTGACTCTCGGCGCGGGCGACATCTATCGCCTCGCCGAGGCGCTGGTGAAGGGTGAGAAGCCGTGATCCCGCGCGACCTCGCACCGGCCGCCGAAGCGCGTGTGCTGCCGTTCCGGCGCCCTTCGAGCGCCGTCCGGGTGCGCCGACGGAGCCCGTGGCTCGTTCTCGGGCGGCATTTCGCGCAGGCGTTGCTGCTGGTGGGCGGGCCGCTGGCTCTCGGGCTCTGGCTCTTTTCCTCGCCGACCTTCGCTCTGGCGCGCCTCGGCGTCGACGGCAACCACTTCGTGGAGCGCGCCTGGGTCGACCGCACCCTGTCGCCGCTGCTGGGAGAGAACCTGTTGTCCTTGCCTCTGCCGCTGGTCGAGGACCTGCTGTCGGCCAATCCGTGGGTCGCCGGCGTCACGGTCGAGAAGCGGCTGCCGAACGAGCTCCGCGTCTCGCTCGTCGAACGCCGGCCCGCCGCTCTCCTTCGCGACGGGATGCAGCTCGTCTACCTCGACGACCAGGGGCGGCCGATCGCGGCATTCGACCCCCTGCGCGAGCCCCGGCACGACTCGCGCGACCTGCTGCTGATCTCGGTCTCGCCGGCGACCGGCGCAGCGCCTTCGGGAGCCTTCGACGTGGCGCGCGAGCTCGCGACCTCGGCCCCGGCATGGGCCGGGACGCTCTCCGAGGTCGAAGTGCTCGGTGATGGCGACTTTCGCCTCTACCTCGGAGCGCTCTCGTTTCCCTTGCTGGTGCGCGCCGGAACTCTCAAGGAAAGAGTGGGGGAGCTCGAGAGGCTCCTCCCGAGACTGGATCAGCGCTACCCGAAGCTCGCATTCATCGATCTCCGATTCGATCGTCGGATCATCTTTCAACCCGCACTCTAAGAGAGGGTTCAGGGTCATGGCCAAGGCAGAACAGTACGTCGTAGGGATCGACATCGGCTCCTCCAAGGTCGCGGTGCTCATCGGGCAGCGTGACGCGAAGGGGGCGCTCGAGGTCGCCGGCCGGGGCACGGCTCCGAATCGGGGCACCCGGCGCGGCAACATCGTCAATGTCGAAGCGGCCGTCGAAGCGCTCAAGGCCGCGAGCGAGGAGGCCGAGGTCATGGCCGGGGTCGAGATCTCGCGCGCCTACGTCGGGGTGGCCGGCGCCGATGTGCGCTGCGTGAACGCGCGCGGCATGGTGTCGGTGGCGCGCAAGGACCGCGAGATCATGAAACCCGACATCCAGCGCGCCCTCGGCGCCGCGCAGTCGGCCGCGCTGCCGTCGGATCGCGAGATCCTGCACGCCATCGCGCAGGAGTTCGTGGTCGACGAGCAGGGCGGCATCAGTGATCCCCTGGGGATGCTCGGCGGTCGGCTGGAAGTCCAGGTCCATCTCATCACCGGTCAAGTGACGCGGTCGAAGACGCTTCTGACCTGCGTCAATCGCGCCGGCATCGAGGTGGCGGAGATGGTCTTCGAGCCGCTGGCGACGGCCGAGGCCGTGCTGACCCCCGACGAGCGCGACCTCGGAGTCCTGCTCATCGACATCGGCGCCGGCACCACCGGCTACGCGCTCTTCTCCGAGGGCGAGGTGCAGCACTCGGCGGTGCTGCCGATCGGCGCGGGCCACTTCACCAACGACCTCGCCATGGTTCTGCGCACTCCCTACGCCGAGGCCGAGCGGATCAAGATCCGCGAGGGCTGCTGCCTGCTCTCCATGGTGCAGGAAGAGGAGGGCGTCTCGGTGCCGGCGGTCGCCGGCGGCTCGCCGCGCGTAGTGCCGAAGCGCGAGATCTGCGAGATCCTGCAGCCGCGCGCCGAGGAGCTGGTCTCGCTGGTGCGGGAGGACCTGGGCAAGAACGGCTGGGACGGGCAGCTGCGCGGCGGCATCGTGCTCACAGGCGGCGGCGCGCAGCTCGACGGACTCCTCGAGCTCTGCGGCCAGGCCTTCAACGCCAGCGTCCGCTACGGTCTGCCGCACGGCCTGGGCGGCCTCGTCGATGTCATCAATTCGCCGGGCTGGTCGACCGCCGCCGGGCTTCTGCACTATGCCGTGGCCGCCGAGCAGAACCACGATCGGCGCCCGCGGCGCAGTGGTTTCTCGGTGCGCGGCGTGATGGGAAGCCTGCGCAACGTCTTCTCGGACCTGCTCTGAACGTAACCGAATATCCGGATAGGGAGAACAACGATGATTCTGTTCGATGACCGCGAAGAGGCACGAAGGGTCTCGATGACGATGTTGGACGCCGACATGGTGCCGGCGAGGATCAAGGTGATCGGCGTCGGCGGTGGCGGCGGCAACGCCGTCAACCGGATGATCGCCTCGAATCTCCGCGGCATCGAGTTCATCGCCGGCAACACCGACCTGCAGGCGCTGGGCAAGTGCAAGGCGCAGCACAAGCTGCAGCTCGGCCGGGAGATCACCCGCGGGCTGGGGGCCGGAGCCGATCCGGAAGTGGGGCGGAAGGCCGCGCTCGAGGACACCGAGCGGATCCTGGAGATGCTCGACGGCGCCGACATGATCTTCCTGACCGCCGGCATGGGCGGCGGCACGGGCACCGGAGCGCTGCCGATTCTGGCGTCGCTCGCCGCCGAGATCGGCGCGCTCACGGTCGCCGTGGTGACCAAGCCGTTCGGCTTCGAAGGGCGGCGCCGGATGCAGATCGCCGAGCGCGGCATCGAGGAGCTGCGCGATTCGGTGGACACCCTGATCACCATTCCCAACGAGCGTCTGCTTTCCTTCGTCGAACGCGGAACGCCGCTCGCCGAGGCGTTCCGGATCGCCGACGACGTGCTGCGCCAGGCGGTGCAGGGAATCTCCGACCTGATCACCGTCCCGGGCGAGGTGAACGTCGACTTCGCCGACGTGCGGGCGATCATGTCCGGCATGGGCATGGCGCTCATGGGCACCGGCATTGCCAAGGGCGAGAACCGCGCGCTCGAGGCGTCGCAGCGGGCGATCAGCTCGCCGCTCCTCGAGGAGACCTCGATCGAAGGGGCGAAGGGCGTCCTGATCAACGTCTCCGGCGGCCGGGATCTCACTCTGCACGAAGTCGCGGAAGCCGCGCGCATCATCCAGGGCGCCGTGGATCCGGACGCCAACATCATCACCGGCATGGTGATCGACGAGAGCCTCGACGAAGAGATGAAGGTGACGGTGATCGCCACCGGATTCCGCTACGCCGGCGAAACGCCGGAGCGCGCAGCGGCGGCGATGGCCATGCCGCTGCGTTCGGGCGCCCCGGCGGCGCCGGTCGGTCCGCGCTACGCCGCGTCGGTCGGCAGCGGCGCCGCCAGTCGCCCGCCCGTCGCCGAGCCGAAGCGCGACGAAGCGACGGCCGAGGTGCCGTTCTACCGCAAGGTCCTGGCCCAGGGCACGCGCGGCGACGATCCGGGCGGCTTCGGCCCGAACTGGTCGAACGTCGACGACTACGACATCCCGACGGTGCTGCGCAAGCAGATGGACTGAGGCCGGAGTGGGCTGCGCGTGGAAGTGAACCCGGCCTCCCGCGCGGCCCTGTTTCGCACTCCCCTGGAGCGCCGGCTGTGGCTGGCGGTCGCGAGTGCGGTGAGTCTGCTGCTCGCCGCTCTCTATCCGATGCAGTTCGTCCTCGACGCTTTGCGGGCGAGAAGCCTCCTTCGCATCACCATCGTGGCTCTCTTCCTCCTCTGTGCTGCGGTGGTCGTGGGCGCTCTTGCCCGGCGCCGGGCGCCGCTCGCCGCCTGGCTCGTGGTGACCCTGGCCGGCACGGTCTACGCCAGTCTCGCGCTCGCCATGGAGGTGCCGCAGGAGCGGCTGCATCTCGTCGAGTACGGGGCCCTGGCTCTGCTCCTGCGGGCGGCGATCGCCGAAAGCGTCCTTCGTCGGCCCGCCGCTAGTCGGGTGTCGACTGTCGACGTATGGGCGCTGGGAGCGGCCACGGCGATCGGCTGGCTCGACGAAGGGGTCCAGGGCATTCTTCCCAACCGGATATACGATCTGCGGGACGTCGCCTTCAACGCCCTGGCCGCCGCGTTGGCGCTCGCGGCGGGAGCGGCGGTGCGTAGGGCGATGCGCGGCACGAAGCGCAACCGGGAGGGCGCGGCACGATGACCTCCGAACTACAGACGATCCTGCTCGATCTGGCCGTGGCGGCACTCGTCGGCCTGGCGGTCGGCATCGAGCGCGAGTGGTCGGCGAAGCGACCGGGGGAGCCGGCGCGTTTCGGCGGCGTGCGGACGTTTCTCCTTCTCGGCCTGACCGGCGGACTGGCCGCGGTGCTGTTCCGCGCCGTCGACGCGCGGCTGGGCCTGCTGCTCTTCGCCGGCGGCCTTGGACTGGTGATCGTCGCCTATCTGGTCTCGGCCTGGCGCGGCACGATCGACGCCACTTCGGAGGTCGCCGGCGTTCTGGTCCTGGGGGCCGGCGCAGCTGCCGGCTTCGGCATGCTCGCCGTCGCCAGCGCCGTCGCGGCCGGCACGGCGCTGGTCCTGGTCGAGAAGAGCCGCATGCACGCCGCCGTCGCGCGCCTCGAGTCGAGCGGTCTCGAGGCCGGAGCGCGCTTCGCGGTGCTCGCCCTGGTCATCCTGCCGATTCTTCCGGCCGGCCCTTTCGAGAGACTCGGCGGACTCGAGCCACAGAAGCTCTGGGGCATCGTGCTGATCTTCGCCGGCCTGTCGTTCGCCGGCTACATCGCGCTGCGGCTCGCCGGGCCGGAGCGCGGCTACAGTGTGGCCGGCCTCCTCGGCGGCCTGGTCTCCTCGACCGCGGTGACGTTCAATTTCGCGCGCGAGAGCCGGCGAGATCCGGCCGATGCGGTCGCCGCGAAGGCGCTGGCGCTCGGAGTGCTCGCCGCCTGCTCCGTCCTCCCCCTGCGCGTCGGCGTGGTCGCCGCTGCGCTCTTCCTGCCGGTCGCACGGGCGCTCGTTCCGGCGCTCATCCTGCCGCTCGCCGCCGGCGTCGTGGTGATTGCCTTCGCCTGGTTTCGCAGGCCGCAGGGTGGCGGTACCCTGAAGTTGCCCGACAACCCGCTGCGCCTCGGGTCGGCGATCCAGATGGCGGTTCTCTTCCAGATCGTCCTCTGGGTACTTTCGGCGCTGCGAGAGCGGGTTGGAGCGGGCGGATTGCTGGCCAGTGCGGCTGTCCTCGGTCTGACCGACCTGGACGCGCTCACCTTCTCCCTGACCGAGTTGGCGCGCCGGGCCGGCGCGGTTACCGGTGACGGCGCTGCGGCGGTGGGCAGCATCTCCCCGGCGGCGGCGGCGCGCGGCCTGGTGGTCGGCATGCTCGCGAATACGGCATTCAAGTCGGTGGTGGCGATGGCGCTCGGTGCGAACGCCTTCCGCCTGCGCGTGGTCGCGGCGCTGGCCCTCTTTGGCGCCAGCCTCGCGATCGGTTTGCTCTGGATCTGAAGGCGAGGGTCTAGCCGGATGGCGCCGGCGGCCGGACGAGCAGCAGGTAAACCCCCTTGTCCTCGGCGAGCGCGAAGCCGAAGCGCTCGTAGAGGCGCCGCGCGCCGGTGTTGAAGACCTCGACATGGATCGACAGGGAGCGCTGCGCCTCGTCGGCCTCGCGAGCGAGGTCGCCGAGAATCCGGCTGCCGATGCCCCAGCCGCGAAAGCCGGGCAGGAGCGCCAGGTCGACGATCCGAGTGTCGCTCGCGCCGTGGCGAAGGTAGAGCCGTCCGACCCGGTTGGTGGCGAGCTCGATGACAGAGTAGATCCCGTCGGGGTAGGCGCGGCGGTACTCGTGGTCCTGGGCCTCGAACTGCTGCCAGAGAAAGGCGCGCTTTTGCCCGGCGGACCACGGAACCTGGGCAAGCTCTTCGGTGCGCGTCGCCGCATAGACCTCGAAGAGGAACTCCCGGTCGCCCTCGGCCGCCGGGCGAAGAGTGACCTCGCCGCCGGCGGGGACGAGGTCCTCCGGCGACCCGCCTGGCGGCGGCATCATCCGGGAAGGCGGATGCCGATCGCGACCGAGTCGAGCCCGTCGCGCCGGCGCAGCTGGTCGAGCGCCCCGCTCCACGGCCGGTCCCAGACGCCGGCGCCGCAAGCGAGAAGGTAGAGC
The DNA here is from genome assembly GCA_044230215.1 of Thermoanaerobaculia bacterium. Classification (GTDB taxonomy): domain Bacteria; phylum Acidobacteriota; class Thermoanaerobaculia; order Multivoradales; family JAGPDF01; genus JAGPDF01. Next base: position 7,915 of record JBGARM010000023.1, read on the forward strand.
CCCTCCTGCAGCTTCGGCCGGCCGACGATGTCGTCGACGGTGAAGTTGGTCGTGCGCTCGAGGATCGCCGGCAGCGCGGATGGCTTGGAGAGCGCCGCGCCGCGAAGCGAGCCTTTCGGTGGCGGGTTGCGCAACTCGAGTCCGACCCGCAGGGAGCCGTCGACGCCAGTCGGGAGGATGGGGCGGACCTTCGCCGCCTCGGCGGGCTGCGGATCCATGCGCGCGCTCCAGGCGAGGAACGGCACCGGATCGGGGCCGAAGATCATCTCGGGGCTGGCCGGCATCGAGCCGAACATGTAGAGCGTTTTCCAGGCGGCGGCGCCGGGCCGCGGCAGGCGCGGAAAGAGGCCGTGCACGGTGAGCTCGATCTCGGCACCGGCCAACTGCGAGCCGACCGTCAGGCTCTCGGCCGGGACGATCTCCAGCTGGAAGCCCCTGGGCGAGGCGTCCGGATACTCCCACGGCAGGTCGAGCCGGTTCTGCCACCACTCGTCGCTGCCGACGACGTAGCCGACCGAAATCGGCTCGCCCTTCAGCAGGTCGACTCCCAGCAGCGATGTCTCGGCGAAGATGGCCGCCGAGGCGCGCGAGGCGGTGAGCGCGGAAGCCGCCGCCGTCGCTGCGCCGAGGGCGAGGAAGTCGCGCCGCCGCATGCCTCGCGCGCTGCGTTCTGGGGTCGTGGTCTGCGGCTCGCTCATCGCCTTCTCCTCGTCAAGTGAAAATCGCTTCGTAACGCATCCCGATCGCATCGGGACCGATCGGAACCAGAAAGATCTCGAGCCTCCCGAGCTGCGGGTGGTCGAGTGGCAAGGTCGCCTGCGGGTGCACGGGCTGCGTGGGCCCGTGAAAGATCAGCCGGAACGGAGCGCGAAAAGCTCCGGTAAAGGAGGTCTGTGGTGAGAGCGCAGCGACTTCGGCCAGCTCCAGCCGAAGGTCCCACGGCGCGCTGAGCGCGACCGAGAAAGCGGATCCGACCAGCGGCGCGAAGCGCGCCAGGGTGAGATCGGAGAGATCGATTTCGGCCGCCACGGCCCTCGGTCGGGTCTGCGAGGAGACACTTTCGTCGACCGGTTCGGTGCCGACCTTGCCGGCGATCCAGAGCCGCAATGTCCGGGCTTGTCCCGTGGAGTCGATCCATTGCTCGGTCTTCTCGGCCGGCCGATCGCCCATGCCGAAGCTGTGCGAGACGATGCGTGCGCCCGGCCGGAGCTCCGCTGCGAGCTTCTCGTCGAGCATCCGCGTCGACCACTCGACGAGATACAGCATGACCACCGTTGCAGGCGAGAGGTCGACCACGAGCGCGTCCTGAAGCTCGAACGAAGCGAGCCCTTCGACCCCCGCCTCCGCCGCGTTCTTCGTCGCCTCGGCCACCCAGTGCGGCTCGATATCCACGCCGACCGCCCGCGCCCCGCGCTGCGCCGCCGCGATGACGATTCGCCCGTCGCCGCAACCCAGGTCGTAGACTACGTCCGAGTTCGTCACTCCGGCGAGGTCGAGCATCCGCTCGACCACCTCGAGCGGCGTCGGAACGAACGGCGCCAGAATGTAGCGCGGGGAGCTCGGGGCGGCGACTTCGGTCATCGAGTCGTCTACGTCCGCGGCGGGAAGACGCCCTGCAGGGCGATGCAGAAGTAGAACGTCAGGTACGGCTGCATATTGTTGTGCGGCTGATCGCCGCCGGCGGGGGGCAGGGCCTCGCCGGCCATCGGGGTGAGCGCGCCGGGAGCTGCGTAGAGCAGTCCACCTGTCGAGCGGGCCAAGGCCTCGCCTGCTCCCGGAATGCGATCCTCGCCGACATCGTTGTAGGTCCGCAGGGCGTGACTGTGCGAGGGAATCTCCGACTCGAGCAGGCTGACCGTCTCGCTGCCGCCGGTCTCCCCCAAGTCGTGCAGACTCAGCCCGGGACCCTGTCCCGGGTGCATGGGCGCGCGCCCCTGGAGGTCCGGCAGGGCGAAGTTCGACTTGCCGTTCCCGCCGTAGGTGGTGCCGAGCAGGGAAAAGAGCGCCGTGTTCTGCGACAACGGCAGCAGCTGTCCATCGCACCAGGCCCAGCCGCGGGGTGCGAAGTTGAAAGGAAAGATCCGGATTTCGGCTACGAAGGGATCCATGGACAGCTCCTCAAGTTTGGGACGGGAAGATCCCGAACTGGGAAATGATGAAGTTGACGCACAGATAGGGCTGAAAGTTCGTGTGCGGCTGGCTGCCGCCGACCGACGGGATCGACTGCGGCGCCAAGGCGAGATTTGGCGCCGCGGCGAAGAACGGGGTCGTCGTCAACGGAGTGCCGATGGTGTTTCCGCCGGGATTGGGGACCGTGGTGTTGTCCGCCGACGCCAGGAACGGATGGCTGTGGGCCGGGATCTGGTTCACCGTCAGGGTGATCTCCTCGGCGCCTCCGGTTTCGGCGAGAACGGAGCTGTTGCCGAAATGGACGGGAAGCCGCCCCCGCAGATCCGGCAGCGCGAAGGTCGACTGGCCGTCGCCGCCGTAGGTCGTGCCGATCAGATTGAAGAGCGTTTCGTACTCCGAGATGGGCAGCAGCTGCCCTTCGCAGAACATCCAGCCCGCCGGGGCAAAGTTGCCGGCAAACATGCGGATTTCACCTACGTACGGTTGGGCCATGGGCGCTCCTAGGTGGCGCTCGGGAAGATGCCCTGGAGTGCGATGCTGAAATTCAACACCAGGTAAGGCTGCATGTTGAGGTGCGCCTGGCTGCCGCCGGTGTTGCCGACGGTGGCGGCGTTCAAGGCGACCGGTGTCGTCGCCGGCCGGTAGGCGTCGTAGTTCTGGGAGGTAGCGAGCATGCGCGCGCTCGCGGGGACGGCGTCGGTCGCGGCCACTGAGGTGGCCTGCGCGACATGTACGTGAGTCGGAATCTCGGCGATCGACAGGGTATGCGCCTGCTCGCCGCCGCGCTCGCCCAAGATATGCCCCGAGCCGACGTGGATCGGCGTGCGGGCACGCAGGTCCGGGAGGGCGAAATTGACCCGCCCATCGCCGCCGAACGTCGTGCCGAGCAGGGAGAACAGCCCCTGATTCTGGTTGATCGGCAGCAGCTGTCCGTTGCAGAGCGCCCACCCCTTGGGGGCGAAGCTGAAGCTCATGATGCGGATCTCACTCAAGAACGGTTCTGCCATCCCCTACCTCCTCGCCTGGCGCAGCGGCATTTCTGATGGCCGCATGGTAGCGCAATCCCTCACGGTACGCTCGGCAGCAGACAGCTGCCAGCGGCGCTGGAGGTCAGCGTGCCGAGAACCTCGGTCGTCGAGGCCGGATTGCGGCAGGCCAGGACGGTCGAGGCGGCTCCGAAGCAGGGCCCGGTCTCCTCGAGATCGAAAGTCGCTGGCGCGACCTCGCGGGCGCGCAAGCCGAATACGCCGCCAGGCGTCCCGTTCGGGAAGGTGACGGTGTTGCTGCCGATGCTGGCGCAGGCGTCCGACGACTGACGGCCCTGGACGGCGATCCCAGCGACGCCGGCGGTGTTGTCGCCGACCGAAACAGTGTTGTTGGTGACCGTGACGTCGAACTTCGGACTGGTGCTCGCGTCCGGAGTGTCGACGAGGATGCCTCGCGCGACTCCCGTGATCGAGTTGTTGGTCACGACGTTGCCGTCGATCCGCAGCCGGGCGGTCGAGATCTGGCCGACGGTGCTGGTGAGGAGGACGAGGATGCCAGAGTTCGTTGCGGTCGTCGGCATGTTGACGACGTTGTTTGCAATCGTCGCATTGAGGAAGGAGGCCGACGTGGCGTTGCCGGGCGTCTGGCCGACGAAGAAGCAGGTGCCGCCGGTGTTGTTGCACTGATTGTTGCTGTACATGAGGGTGAGGTCGCCGTTGGATCCGTTCGAGGCCAGGAAACCTTCGTTGCCCTGGTCGAACTTGCGGGTAAACGACTCGTCGACGGTCACTGTCAGCGCCGAGCTGTCGTTGGCGGCCACCTGGACGGCCTGCGACTTGTTGTCGCGGAAGAGGCAGCGATCGACGACGACCGTGGCGGTGGCGGTCCCCTGCATCTCCACCTGGATGCCGTCGCCGCCGAGCGCCACCGAGTTCTCCTCGATGATGCAGTCGGCGACGTCGTCCCCTTGCAGCAATGGATTGTTCTCGTTGATTGCGGTCGTTCCGTCGATCGTCAGAGTCATGGAGCCCGACTGATTGTAGAACTCGAGGTTGTGCTCGACGCCGCCGCTGATCTTCGTGTTGCGGATCAGGCCGGTCCCCTGCAGGCCGTTGGTGCCGCCCGGATTCGAGGTGCCGAAAGCGATCGCGCCGTCGACGCCGACGTTCGTCGTGCCGTTGACCCCGTTGATGACGCTGTTCTGCAGGGTGAAGCCCTGAACGCTGCGGCCCAGGATCGCGGTGTTGTCGAAGTCGTTGAGCTGCATCCAGCTGAACGAAGGGTTCTTCGTGTTGTTGAGATAGATCCCGATGCCGGCGGTGGTCAAGCCGTCGTTGCCGGTCTTGTGCTGGATCGTTCCGCCGGAGGCCGGGAAGCTGATGCCGGTGACGGTCAGGCCGCCGTTCCCGGCGGCGAGGCCGGTGCCGTCGAGATGAATGCCGTTCCCGGCGCTACCGGCGCCGGTACCCGCCGAAATGCGGAAGAAGTTGAGTCCCGCCGAACCGATGCTCGTGTTCACCACCTTCAGGGCTGTACCGGAGCCGTTCGCGAGGATCGAGTTGGAGGTTCCGGTGACCGTGATCGCCGTCGCTCCGCCGGAAGCGTCGAAGCCGGTGCCGCTGGTGGTGTCGATGTCGAGGCCGCCGCCGGTGAAGTTGATGGTGGCGCCGGAGTTGTTGGCCAGGGTGACAGCGGCGTCGGCGCCGGTGTCCATGGTCTTGACGCCGCCGCTGAAGTTGATCGTACCGCCGGTGTTGCCCGTGACGTTGATGCCGTTGCTGCTGACGCTGCCCCAGAGATTGCCCGAGAGGGTCACCGTGCCGCCGGTCCGGGCGGTGATCTCGACCAGGAAGGCGTTGGCAGTGCAAGTGATATTGCCGTTGTAGGAGATGTTGCTCGAGCCGCCGTTGACGTCGAAGCAGACGCCCGAAGCATTCAGGATCGAGCCGCCGTTGGCGGTGAACGTGCCGGTGACGGTGTCGAGATTCGTGCCCTTGCCGGAGCTGTTGGTGGAGGAGAGCGTCGCGAACGTCGCGCCGGAGCCGAGGCTGGTCGAGGTGATGTCGACCGCGGCTCCGCCAGTGGCGGCGATCGTGTTGCCTGTGCCGCCGAGGTTGAAGACCCCGCCGTTCACGGCAACGAGACCAGGCCCATTGACTGTCGAGATTGCGAGGCTGCTGAGGGTCAGCGAGGAGCTGGGACTGCTGGAGAGATCGAAGCCGGAGTTGACTCCGGTGAGGGACGTGGCGCCGAAGTTGCCGGTCGCGCTGCTATTGACCACGCGAATCGCGAAAGCGCCAGAGCCAGTCACGGTCGTGCCTCCGGTTACTGTGAACGTTCCGGCGACGGAATCGAGGAGAACGCCACGCCCCGGAGCATTCGCGGAGCTGATGCTCTCGAAGGTCGCGGCCAAGGTTCCGGTCGTGAGATCGAGCGCCTGGCCGTTGCCGTTGAGCACCACATTCGAGACGGTGAGTAAGCCGAAGCCATTGCCGAAGATGTCGGAGCTGCCCGCGGCCGTGTTTCCAAAGGTCAGACCGCGGATGGTGTTGTTCGTCGAGAGCTGGATGGCGTGACCGCTCGTGGTGCTCCACGTCGGATCGGTGCCTGCGGCGACGATTGTCTGGCCGTCGAGGATCAAGCCCTCGCCCTCGCCGATCAGCTGCTGGTCGGCTTCGAGCGGCAGCGTGCCAGCGTGGGCTCCGGCGTAGAAGAAGAGAATATCCCCCGGCGAATCCTGATCGCCGACCCCGCCGACGCCGGCGACGTTTGTCGGCAGATGCGTGATGAACGGATTGGTTTGCGTGCCCGCTCCGGTGCCGGGCCCGCCTCCGCCGGTGTCGTCGACGAACCAGACCACGCCCTGGAGAGCGATGTTCGCCGTTGCGGTCGAGGTGTTGCCGTTGTCGTCGACCACGGTGTAGTTGAAGCTGTCGACGCCGGCGAAGCCGGCCGGCGGGCTGTAGCTGAATGCGCCGGTGGCGGCGGAGACCAGCGTCAGCGTGCCGCCTTGCGCGCTGGTCGCCGGGAAGGTGCCGCTCTGCACCGTCAGCGTGTCGCCGTCGGCGTCCTGGTCGTTGGCCAGGAGATTGGGCTTGGCGGCCGAGCCGTCGGTCGCGAAGGTGACGTTGCCGAACCAGCCGTACTGGTCGTTGTGCGCCACCGGCGTCGAGGAGACCGAGCCGGCGACGAGGGTGGTGTTGGCGTCGACGGTGTCGGAGAGATCGACCGAGAGCGCCTCGTTGCCGCTGTTGGTGACCGTCACCGTGTAGCGCACGCGATCACCCGGGTCGACCCGCGTGTCGCCGTCGGTGTCGACGATCTGCGTGTCGACTTTGGTGGCGCCTACGGTCGGGGCCGTGGTCGTGACCTGGTCCAGGGTGATCGTCCCTTCGCCGCCGCGCACCGTCATTTCGATCGCGCCGACGCTCGCGAAGTCGGCCCCCGTGCCGCCGGCGACGCGGAACTCGGCAAACGGGATCCGCACGCTCTGCGCCCCGCCGGAGACCGGCACGCGGCGCGCCGCGCGCGAGAAGTTGGCGGCGTCGTCGTAGACCGTGATCTCGATCTCGGTGACGACCGTCGTCGAGGCGAAGTCGAGTTGGAAGCCCGAGGCGTTGCCGGCGGTGAGGTTGACTCCGGCGAGGCCGGTGGGCGTGAGCACCAGCGCGTTGGTGTCGCCGTCCCAGGAGAGGCGGGCCTCGCCGCGCGAATCGGGCGTCGTCGCCGTGATCGAGAGCGACAGAGCGCCGGCCGCGACGTTCGCCGAAGTGGGGCCGGCGCCGGCGAGGTTCTTGACCCAGATGCCGCGGCGGGTGCCGATGATGTCGGCGCCGCCGGTCGCGACGGAATTTCCTCCGGGCGGATCGGTCAAGGTCGCCTGATTGGTGGTGAAGGTGTCGATCGTCACCGCCCCGGCCGGCGCAGCCATCGTGAGCGACAGGAGAGCGAGCGTCGCGGCCGCCCCGCGGCGGCGGAGGAGGAAGGCGCCGGCGGCGAACAGGGCGAGAGCCAGGACTGCGAGGCCGGAGGCGCCGAGAGTCGGAATCTCGGTGACCGCCTGCTCGGTGCCGAAGGCGCGGATCATGAAGTTGCCGCCGCCGGGCACGAAGGAATCGACCAGGCTCAGGGTCTGGTCGGGGAGCGGCACGAGCACCGGCGGGTCGGGCGGATCGGTTGTCCAGGCGGCGACCCAGGAGCGGCCCTGCGTCGCCGTCGTGTCGAGCGCCGCCGGAAGGGTCGGCGACGTCACGCCGCTGGCGATGAAGCGCGGCACGACGCCGACGAGGAGGTCGCTGCCCGTCGGGATGACCGGTGAGCCGGCGACCGGGTAGATCGAGAAGGTGTTGTCGTCGGCCGCCTGGATCGTGCCGGCGAAGCTGGTAAGCAGGTTCGCGCCGTTCGCCGGATTGCCGTCGGGATCTTCGTAGATGGCGATCTGGATCGCTTCCCCGGCCGTCATGTTGGCGCCCGAAGGGAAGAGAACCCAGACTTCGTCGAGATGGAAGCCGGCCGCAGGCGAGAAGCGATTGAACCAGAGAAACTGTCGTGCACTCTGGCCGCCGAGGCCGAAGGCGCCGTCGGAGGTGTCATCGTCCAGCAGCAGCTGGACCGGATAGGTGGAAGGTGGCGGCAGCGGCGGCACGGCTTCGCCGACCGCTTTGGCCGGATGCCATCGCCAGGACGCTTCCGGGGCGGCGGTTTGGGCCTGCGCTGCGGCGACGGCCATGCCGGCGACCGCGAACGCGACGAGCGCTCGGTGTTGCGCGATGATCTTCATGCCTTCCGGTCCTCTCTCAAATCGTCCTGCCCGTCATTCTTCAGGAGCTTCCGGGGCCCGGAGGTCCAGGAAGCCCAAGTGGTTTCAGGGTACCGTCGCCGACCAGGCCGACGTGTCGCCCGATTCGAAGCCGTCGGAGAACAGACCTCCGGTCGCCGTGAAGCGGGTGGCGTCGAGCCAGCCGTCGAAGCTCGCACCGGTCGCGGTGGTGAAGCTGAAGTCGCAGCGCGCCGCGACCGCGCCACCCGGGCGATTCAGCTGGCCGGTGAGCGACAGCCAACTGCCGGCGGTGTCCTGCAGCGCGAGCGCCAGCTGGAACAGCAGCTCGGCCTCGGCCTTGCCGCGCGAGAGCTGCACCGCCGTCACCGGCTCGTGCGGCGCCTCGAAGCCGAGCGCGCGCGCGGTGCGCTCGAGCTCGGTGCGCAGGGCCGCGATATCGAGGGTGGCATCTACGGGCATGGCCGCTCCATGCGCGCCAGTATAATGAGCCGATGTCGCTGCCCCTGAACCTGTAC
>JBGARM010000240.1:0-5180 GCA_044230215.1 Thermoanaerobaculia bacterium
CCGTCGTCCCCGACGCCCCGCCAGTGGCCGCCACGACCGCGGCCGACGATTCGACCGCCGCGCCCGGTTCCGCCACCGATGCCGGCGGACCGACCGCGCCGGGCACGCTCCTCGCCGACGCGGGCGGCGTCGGCCCGGGCGGCGGCATCCCCGCCGATGCCGGCCCGATCCTCTGGAAGCCGGGGGCAGGAATCGTCGCGCCGCAGGTGCTCTTCCGGGTCGATCCCAGGTATCCGGAGATCGCGCGCACGGCTCATCGCCAGGGCGCCGTGGTGGTGGAGGCCGAGATCGCCACCGACGGCAGTCTGCAGTCGGCCCGGGTGGTGAGCGCGCCGCTCGGCTTCGGGCTCGAGCAGAGCGCGCTCGAGGCGATCCGCGCCTGGCGGTTCGCGCCGGCGCGCTTCGGCGATCGTCCGGTGGCCGTCTACTACCGCTGGAACATCCTGTTCAGCCTGCGCTAGCGCCCTCGACAACGCTTTCGCCTGCGGCGTCCGGAGAGTCCGAAGTGTCTGCGCTCCGGACGCCGCGGGAGTCTTTCGCGGCGGCCCGCAAAGCGAGGTGGGTGAGGCCGTAGCCGACGCCGGCGAGGCCACCGAGGACGATCGCGATGTGCAGCGCCGGCGGCTCGAAGGAGCGGCCGAAGATCGGGTCGACGAAGGCGAAGTTGATGTTCTCCGCCGGCGCGGTGAAGAGGCGGCAGACGATCACGGCCCAGGTCGCGATGCCCGCCTGGAGCGGCCAGCCGCGCCGGTCGTAGCCCTCCCGCCGCACGAGTGCGACCACCAGCACCGGCCACGCGAGGTGATAGAGCGACAGCAGCCGGGTGAACAGCGGGTACTGCGGATCCCACATGTACTCGGTGCCGCCATAGAGGTGATGCCCTGAAACCACCCGCCAGGCGGCGTCGAGCCCCCAGGCGATGCCGATCACTGGTGCCGCGATCGCCTGGCTCGAGAGCACCAGCCGATTGCCCACGACCAGCGCCGCGGCGGTGAGCATCACGCCGAGATTGCACAGGAAGAGGAAGTTGGTGAAGCCGTAGGCGGCTGCATAAGACGGCAGATAGACCACGAGCCAGGCGAGACCCAGCCAGCGCAGACGGGGAAACCGGTGCCGGTCGCTCATGCGGCGGGGAGTCTACTCCCTCCCGCGCGAAAGGGCCGCCAGCTAGCCTCCGCCGACGGTCAGACTCCAGAGCGAGGTGTCGCCGCTCTCGAAGGTGCCATAGAAGACTCCCTCGATCACCGAGGTGCGCTCGACATCGGCGGCAAACTCGCCGTCGTGGCCGGTAGCCGCCGTCACCGCGGCGGCGAGACTCAGCACGTCCGTCCCGCCGGCGGTTCCGAAGTCGACCGTCAGAAGAAACGTGAGCTCGGCAGTTGCGCCGCTCGGCAGGCTGCCCACGGTCCAGATGCCAGCGTTCCAGCTTCCTGACGAGGCCGTCACGGAGACGACCGAGACGCCCGGTGGCGGGAAGAGCGGCGCCGAGACCACGACGCCGTTGGCAGCGGCCGAGCCCAGACTGGCGAGCGTCACGGTGTAGGCAAGATTCCCCGGCCCGGAGCCGCTGGCGACGGGGTCGGCGGAATCCGTCACGTTCAGACCGAGATGCACGGCAGCGAGCGAGCCATCGAGCTCGAAGGCACCGATATCGCAGCCGTCGCCACCGGCGGCATTGGGCACGCTGACGAGATCGAACGGCCGCACCGCGCCGCGGGCGTCGATCTGCGTCCCCGCTGCCGCGCAGAGGCCGGCATCGGCCGCCGGGCTGGTCGCCGGAAAGGCGACGGTCGGAACGCACCCGCCGCCCGGCAGCGGCAAAGAGCAGCCGTTGTCGGCCGGAGCCAGCAGCTGTGGGTCGACGCCGACGATGTCGCCAGGGCTCCCGAAGAGGCAGGAGACATCGGGCGCCTGGGCCAGGTTGAAGCCGAGGGAAAGCAAAGCGCCGGTCGAGAAGCAGTCGGCGCCGTCGGTCGCGAGGTTGCTGGCGAGCAGCGTGTCGACGAGCCGAAGGCCCTCGTCCGGTGCGACAGCATCCGAAGCGTTGTAGATCCCGCCGCCGGCCGAGTAGCCAAAGAAAACGAGATCTGGACAATCGTTGCCGACCAAGCTGCTCGCCGCCATCTCGGAAATCGACCCGAAGTTCGCGATCCCGCCACCGAGACTGGGGCCTCGCAATGCATGCGCCCCCGGGCCACCCTCCGCGGTATTGGCGAGGAAGTTGGCGGCGACGATCCTCTGGATCTGCCCGGTGTTGTCGAGTCCGCCGCCGCGGCCCGAGCCTCCCAAGGCGCCGAGGGCCTGATTGGCCGAGAACGTCGCGCGGGCGATTGTGTCGATGAATCCGCTGTTCGCAAGCCCGCCGCCTCGGCCATCCGCGAAGGCGAGGTTCGATCCCCCCCCGGCGCGGGCGACATTCGCCGAAAAGAGGGTGTCTCGCAGCTCCCCTACCCGCCCGCTGCTCACGAAGATTCCGCCGCCGGACGCCGGACCGCCCACTCCGGTCGACGCGGCATCCCGGCCGGCCAGGTTGCCGGCGATGACGAGATGCGCCAGCGAGCCGGCATCGGCGTCGCGCAGAGACAAGGCGCCCCCCGAATTCGGGTTCGAGAGGAACGCCCCGGCGGGCGCGGGAGAGGCCCGATTGCCCTCGAACCGGCTCCAAGTGACGGATCGGAGGTCGCCGGCTTCGACCGCGACGGCCCCTCCACGAGCGTCGAAGCCGATCACCTCGTTGCCGGAAAACGTCGAGCCGACGATCTCGAGGGATCCGCCGAGCGCTGCGATGGCGCCGCCGCGCGCACCTCCGGCGGTCTGCGGTACACCTTCTGGCCCACCGCGCGCCGAATTTCCCTCGAACGCACAACCGTCGATCTTCAGCGCCCCTCCGGCGAGAAGGAGCACGGCTCCGCCCGAGGCCATCGCGCCGTTGCCCGCGGCGGCGACACAGCCGTTGCGCAGCGTCAATCCGACGAGGGAGAGGTCGCCGCCCCCGGCGACTTCGAGGATCCGGAAGGCGGTGGGTTCGGCGTCGGTGCAAGTCAGAGCGGTCGAGCGCTCGACGATCGATCCGGCCCCGGCCTCGATGGAGATCGCACTCGAGATCGCCGGCAGACCGCTCGGGCCGCCTTCGACGTCCGCGGTCAAGGCAGTCGTCAGCACGATATTCGCGCCCAACACCAACGTGTCGGCGCCGACGCCGGCGGAGCAGCCGCCGATCGAGGTGTCGCCGTTCGCCGACAGAATGGCGTTGCCGAGATTGCAGGTCGTGCCATCGACCGCGATGACCGCAGCCTGGACACCGCTCGCGGCGAGAAGACCGGGAACAAGAAGCGCGCACAAGGCACGTGCAGCGAGTCGGCCTGTCATTCTCATTCTCCTGGGCGAAAGAACCCCACGACCTCGACTTTCAGTCTACTCCCCTGGAGCTGCCGCCTCCCCGAGGTCGTCGCTACGACTCGCCGTGCTCGTGGCGGTGAAGGTGCGGGTGGGCGTGGTGAAGACCCTGCCCGTGCGAGTGGCGGTGGCTGTGCACGAGGCCGGTGCGGGTGAGCAGATCGAGGTCACGGACGATCTCGCCCGGCGGGCGGTCGGCGACCAGGCGGCCCTGCTGGAAGACCAGGCAGCGGTCGGCGATCTCCTCGATCACCCCGAGGTCGTGCGTCGCGATGACCACCGTGCGCGCCGTCCCCTGCCACTCCTCGAGCAGATCGATGACGCCGCTCTGGCTGCGGGGATCGAGGCCGGCGGTCGGTTCGTCGAGGAGGATCACCTCGGGGTCGAGGATCAGCACCGAGGCGATCGCCACCCGCTTCTTCTCCCCCATCGACAGCCGGAACGTCGGACGCTCGACGACCGCCCGGAGCTGCATCCGGTCGACCATCCTCTCCACCTCGTCGCGGATCCGCTCCACCGGCCAGCCGAGCTGCAGCGGGCCGAAGGCGATCTCGTCGCGCACCGTCGGGTTGAACAGCTGCACCTCCGGGTTCTGGAAGACGAAGCCGACCCGGCGGCGGAAGTCGTGGTTCGCGCGCTCGTCCGCGAGCGCCGCCGGCGTGAGCTCCTGCCCGTCGAAGAGGATGGCTCCCGACGACGGCGGCTGCAGGGCGTCGAGCAGCAGCAGGAGCGTCGACTTGCCGGAGCCGTTGGCCCCGAGGAGCGCGACGCGCGTACCGCGCTCGATCGCCAGCGAGCAGGCGTCGATGGCGACGATCTCCTCGTAACGGAAGCTCACCTCGCGGAGCTCGAAGAGCGGCTTCTCTCCGGCGGTCATCGGCCCGCCCAGATCGCGACACCGCTCGCCGCGACGCTCGCCGCGACGGCCGCCCAGTCCCGCCGGCGCATCGCCAGCGGCTCGAGCAGGCGGGCTTCGCCCGAGAAGCCGCGCGACAGCATCGCCAGGTAGACCTGCTGGCTGGTCGCCATCGTCTTCGACAGCAGCACGCCGGTGGTGCGCGCGAACAGCTTGCGCGCCTCCGCCGGCGGGAGCCTGCCGACGCTGCGGCTGCGCCGGGCGAGGAAGAGATCGTGGGCGCTCGCGAGCAGCAGAAAGAGAAACCGGTAGGTCATGCCGAGGATCACCACCACCGTCGCCGGGACGCGCAGGCTTCGTAGCGCCGCGAGCAGGCGCGCCCAGGGGGTGGCGAGGACGAGCAGCAGGGTGAACGTGGCGATGGTCTCGACCCGCAGCAGGAGGAAGCCGAGCGAACGCGCCCCTGCGGCGCTGACGCCGAGCGCTGGCGGCAATCCCGAAGCCGGCACGCCCGGCACGAGGAAGAGCGCCGGCCCGCCGACGAGAGCGGTGAACAGAAGCGCCGGCAGCCAGGCCCGCAGCGCGAGCTCGCGCAGGCGCAAACGCGAGAGCAGTCCGAGCGCGACGGCGCCGGCGAAGAGCGCGCCGAGAACCGCGAAGTTCCGCGCCAGCCCGGCCGCGACGACGAAGCCGGCGAAGCCCACCCACTTCGCCCGCGCGTCGAGCGACTGCAGCAGACCGCCGCGGCGGGCCGTCTCTTCGGCGTGCAGGGAGCGCTCGGCGACGCGCAGGAGCTCTTCGAGCGTGCGCTCGATCGGCGAGCGGCCGGCGAGGCGGAAGCCCGGCGAAGCCACCGCGGCTGCCGGCGCCTTCGCTGTCGCGGCCGTCATTCCGGCGCGAAGGCAGCGGGGGGAGAGCCGCGCCGGAT
>JBGARM010000241.1:0-5162 GCA_044230215.1 Thermoanaerobaculia bacterium
GCTTGGGTCGGAAGGCGCCGGCGCGCTTGGGCGCCTGGAAATCGACCGCCTCCTGCAGCAGCCTCGTGATCACCGGCGTCGGCATCTTCTTCACCGCCGAAGCGTAGGCATCTGCGATCGCCTTCCACACCGGCGCCAGGCCCTGGCGCTTCAGGGCCGAGATCGTGGCCACCGGCGCGAACTTCAGGAAGGCGAGGCGCTGCTCGATCGAGCGCTGCAGCATCTCGCGCTGGTAGGCGTCGACCGCGTCCCACTTGTTGACCGCGAGCACCACCGCGCGTCCGCTCTCGAGGATGTAGCCGGCGATGTGCGCGTCCTGGTCGGTGACGCCCTGGGTGGCGTCGAGCAGCAACAGCACCACGTCGGCGTCGGCGATCGCCTGCAGGGTCTTGACGACCGAGAACTTCTCCACCGCCTCGAAGACCTTGCCCTTGCGGCGCAGGCCGGCAGTATCGATCAGTTCGAACGCCTGGCCGTTGCGCTCGAACGGGACGCTGATCGCGTCGCGCGTCGTGCCGGGCTGGTCGAACGCGACCAGGCGCTCCTCGCCGAGCCAGGTGTTGATCAGCGTGGACTTGCCGACGTTGGGACGGCCCGCGACGGCCAGGCGGATCGGCGACCCTTCCGGCGTCGGCACATCCTCGCCATCGGGCTCGAAGTCGGCGAGCACCGCGTCCATCAGGCTGCGCAGGCCCTGGCCGTGCGCGGCCGACACCGGATGGGGCTCGCCGATGCCGAGTTCATGGAATTCGGCCAGGTGCGGCGAATCGGCCATGCCCTCGGCCTTGTTGACGGCCAGGAAGACGCGCTTGTTGACCGAACGCAGATAGCGCGCGATGAGCGCCAGCGCCGCGGTGGCGGCCAGGGCGTCGGGATCCGGGTTGTCATGGGTGAGGATGAGCCAGCGGCCGCGCTTGGGGCTGGCTTCGATCCGTTCCGCGAGGGCGGCAAAGCGGACCCTCGTTTCCTCGGTCGACATTTGCCGCAGATTGTAGCAGCGGGGCCTCGCCGCCTCCGCCCCGCGCTCGGCTATACTGCGTCGCGCATCCTGTCGATCGAGACGCACTTCCTTGGCCCGAGTCCTCTTTCTTTCGCCCGGCTATCCCAGCGAGATGCCGCATTTCGTCCGCCGGACTACCTGCGGGTGCGCTCGCTGTGGGACGAGGCGACGCTGGTCGACGAGGTCTCGCGCTGGCTCGCGGGCCGGCGCCTCGACCGGGTCGAGTGCCTGTGGGAGCCGGGTATGCTGCTCGCCGCCCGCCTGCGCGAGGCCCTGGGTGTCCCCGGCCTCACCGTCGCCCAGACCGTGCCGTACCCCAACAAGGAGGAGATGAAGCGCCGCCTCGATGCCGCCGGCATCCGCACGCAGCGCCATCTGACCGCCGCCGACGAGGCCGGAATCCGCGCCGCCGCGGAGCGCATCGGCTTCCCGCTCATCCTCAAGCCGATCGACGGCGCCGGCTCGGCCGATACCTACCGGGTGATGGACGCGGCGGAGCTCGATCGCGCGATCCCGAAAGTCCGGCACGTGCGGGAGCTCTCGGTCGAGGAGTTCATCGACGGCGAGGAGTACACCTTCGACACGGTCTCGATCGCCGGCCGGCCGGCCTACTACAACATCGCCTGGTACCGCCCGCGGCCGCTCAAGGCGCGCTCGGAGGAGTGGATCAGCCCGCAGGTGATCGCGCTCCGCGACCCAGACCAGCCGCAGCTCCGGGGCGGGGTCGAAATGGGCCACGCGGTGCTTCGGGCGCTCGGCTTCGAGTCGGGCTTCACCCACATGGAGTGGTACCAGAAGGCGGATGGCGAGGTGGTCTTCGGCGAGATCGGCGCCCGGCCGCCCGGCGCGCACCAAGTCGATCAGATGAACTATGCCTGTGACATCGACGTCTTCCGCGGCTGGGCCGAAGCCGTCTGTTTCGGCCGCTTCCGCGAGCACGTGCGGCGGCGCTACAACGTCGCGACGATCTACAAGCGGGCGGTGGGGGAAGGTCGGATCCAGCGCATCGAAGGGCTCGAGGACTTCAAGGCCCGGCACGGCGCGGCGATCGTCTGGGACAATCTCCTGCCGGTGGGCGCGCCGCGGCGCAACTGGAAGCAGACGCTGGTCTCCGACGGGTTCGTGATTCTCCGCCACCCGGACTTGGCCGTCACCCTGGCCATGGCCGATGAGTTCGGCGAGGATGTGCGGCTCTTCGCTGCGTAACAAGATGAGGAGAGAGATGTCATCGGTCGTCTTCGTCGCCCCCTTCTTTCTCGACACGACGCTGCGCTTCGTCGAGGCGGTCGCCGATCTCCCCGGCGTCGCCACCGGTCTGGTCAGCCAGGACCCCGCGGAGCGGCTGCCGCACGCTCTCAAGTCGAAGCTCGCGGCGCACTTCCGCATCGCCGACGGGCTCGACCCGCAGCAGATCGCCGACGCGGTGCGCGGGCTGGCGCGCCAGATCGGGCCGCCGCAGCGGCTGATCGGCGCCCTCGAGCAGCTGCAGGTGCCGTTGGGCGAGGTGCGCGATGCCTTGGGGCTCGAGGGCATGGGCGCCGAGGTGGCGAAGAACTTCCGCGACAAGGCGCGCATGAAGACCGTGCTGCAGCGCGCAGGCGTCCCCTGCGCGCGCCACAGCCGTGTGACGAGCGACGGCGAGGCCTGGTCGTTCGTCGACAGCGTCGGCTATCCGGTGGTGCTCAAGCCGACCTCCGGTGCCGGCGCGAAGAGCACCTTCCGGGTCGGCGATTCCGGCGAGATGCGGTCGGCGCTCGCCCAGGTCCGCCCGTCGCCCGAGCGCCAGGCGGTGGTCGAGGAGTTCGTCCTCGGCGACGAGTTCTCGTTCGACACCGTTTCCATCCGCGGCCGGCCGGTCTGGCATTCGCTCTCCTACTACCTGCCGGCGCCGCTCAACGTCGTCGACAACCCTTGGATCCAGTGGTGCGTGCTGATCCCGCGCGAGATCGACCATCCGCGCTTCGACGACATCCGGCGGGTGGCCTTCCGCGCTCTCGAAGTCCTCGGCATGGGCACCGGCCTGTCGCACATGGAGTGGTTCCGCAAGGCCGATGGCTCGGTGCTGGTCTCCGAAGTCGGCGCCCGCCCGCCCGGCGCGCAGATCACTTCGCTGATCTCCTATGCCCACGGCATCGACTTCTACCGCGCCTGGGCCCGGCTCGTGGTCAAGGACGAATTCGATCCGCCGCCGCATCGGTTCGCCGCCGGCGGCGCCTACCTGCGCGGCCAGGGCCAGGGTCGGGTCAAGGCGGTGCACGGTCTGGCGGCGGTGCAGCGCGATCTCGGGCACCTGATCGTGGAGTCGAAGCTGCCGCAGGTCGGTCAGCCGCAGTCGTCGAGCTACGAGGGCGAGGGCTACATCCTCTTCCGCCACCCCGAGACCGCGGTCGTGGAAGAGGCCTTGCGACGCACCATTTCGACGGTGAGAGTGGAGCTCGGATGACCCTGAACGTGCTGATGGTGTCGCCGGGCTATCCGGCGGAGATGCCCTACTTCACTCGCGGCCTGTCGCTCGTCGGCGCGCGCGTGATCGGACTCGGCGACCAGCCGAAGGAGATGCTGCCGCCGATCGCCCGCGAGCACGTGGCGCACCACCTGCAGGTGCGTTCGCTCTGGGACGAGGCGGCGACGGTGCGCGAAGTTCAGCAGTTGGCGCGTCAGATCCGCATCGACCGGGTGGAGTGCCTGTGGGAGCCGGGCATGATCCTCGCCGCGAAGATCCGCGAGGCGCTGAATCTCCCCGGCATGACGGTCGCGCAGACGATTCCGTTCCGCGACAAGGAGATCATGAAGCAGCGCCTGGATGCCGCTGGCATCCGCACGCCGCGGCACTTCCGCGCCAACACCGAGGACCAGGTGCGCGATGCTGCCGAGAGGATCGGCTATCCTGTCATCGTCAAGCCGATCGCCGGCGCCGGCTCCGCCGACACCCACCGCTGCGACTCGCGCGCCGAGCTCGAGCGTGCCCTGAAGCTTTCCAAGCACGTCGCGGAGGTCTCGGTGGAGGAGTTCATCGAGGCCGAGGAGTTCACCTTCGACACCATCTGCGCCGGCGGCAAGATGTACTTCGAGAACATCTGCTGGTACCGGCCGCGGCCGCTCATCCAGCGCCAGAACGAGTGGATCAGCCCGCAGACCGTCTGCCTGCGCGAGCTCGACGTGCCCGATCTCGCCGGCGGGCGGAAGATGGGACGCGAGGTCCTCGCCGCCTTGGGTTTCGAGACCGGTTTCACCCACATGGAGTGGTACAAGAAGGCCGACGGCGAAGTCGTCTTCGGCGAGATCGGCGGTCGCCCGCCCGGGGCGCGCACGGTCGACATCATGAACTATTGCACCGACAACGACACCTACGTCGGCTGGGCGGAGGCCGCCTGCCTCGGGCGGGTGGAACGCCGTTTCGAGCGCAAGTGGAATGTGGTGATCACCTTCAAGCGCGCCCGCGGCGAGGGCCGCATTCAGCGCATCGTCGGGCTCGAGAAGCTCCTCGGCGAGTTCGGCCGCTATGTCGTCGAGGTCGACCTGACGCCGATCGGCGCCCAGCGGCGCAACTGGAAGCAGACCCTGATCGGCGACGGCTACGTCGTGGTGCGCCATCCCGATCTCTCGACCGCGCTGCAGATGGGCGAGCGCATGGCGCAAGAGGTCCAGCTCTACGCCGGCTAGACGGCCGGCACGCAATCACGGTCCGGGGGTCCAGTAGAGGGTGGAGCTGCCCTCGAAGCCGTCGGCGAACAGCGAGCCGTAGAGCACGACCTCCTGGCCGGCGTCGACCAGGCTGACGGTAGGATTGAAATAAGGCACGCCGATCGCCAGGTCGGCATGGCCGTTGCCGTCGAAGTCGCCCGTGGCCAGGGCGCGACCGAACTCGCGATGCGACTGTGTGACGCCCGGGATGCCGTTGAATCCCGCCGAGACGAAGCGAAACGCGGACTCGCCGACTCCGGTCGGACCGCCGAGCGTCACGGTCACGCCGCCTTCATCGCTTCCGGTCAGGTCTTCCTGCGGAATGCCGATCGCCAGATCGCTCCGCCCGTCGCGGTCGAAGTCGCCCGCGGCGAGCGCCCAGCCGAAGTAGTCGAGGCTCTCGTTGGCGGCGGCGCCGAAGAAGGTCGATAGATCCATCTGATCGGTCTTGGCCCAGTCGAAGTAGTCGGCGGCGCCG
>JBGARM010000242.1:0-5158 GCA_044230215.1 Thermoanaerobaculia bacterium
GAAGAGCAGGCCCAGCAGGCAGACGAAGAGGCCGAAGAGCAGCAGCGTCGAGCCCGCGACGCCGAGGAACGAGACGCTCCCCAGGTCGGGGAGCTTCAACTCCGCCTCGCTGGCGTGGACGGGGGTGCCGCCGCAAACGGCGACCAGGGCGAGGAGGGCGAGAACCACTCGTCCGCCGCGCGGGAAACGACTCATCCAGGAATGCATGACTCCTCCGTTCGAGACTGCCCCGGCCCCGTCGAGGGGTGGAGCGAAAGTTTCCGGGCGGTCTCGGGGCCGAGCCGCGCCAGCTTCAAGAATCCTTGGGATCGCACTGCCTGCGGCTCGGGCCGGTACGGCGGCCGGAGCTGCGAAAGGGCCCAACGCTGGGCTTCGAACCGGGGAATTCTAGCCGAAAGGGGCGCGACCCGCCTAGCCGCGGGGAATCGGCCGGAAACGGCGAGTCCGGGGCGGGAAATGGGGTTAGACTGCGCCAGTTTTTCCGGGAAGGGAGTCCGCTTGGCTGACGCGAGACCGCTCGTGGGCGACGATGTAGAGGAGGCCTCCGGCTTCGTCCGGGACCTGGGACTGCTCGATTCGACGATGATCGTCGCCGGGTCGATGATCGGCTCGGGGATCTTCATCGTCTCGGCCGACATCGCCCGGTTGACCGGCTCGGCCGGGGGCCTGCTCGCCACCTGGATCGTCACCGGCCTGCTGACCCTCGCCGCGGCGCTCTCCTACGGCGAGCTCGCGGCGATGATGCCCAAGGCCGGCGGGCAGTACGTCTACCTGCGCGAGGCGTTCAACCCCCTGGCCGGATTCCTCTACGGCTGGACCCTCTTCTTCGTCATCCAGACCGGGACGATCGCCGCGGTCGCCGTCGGCTTCGCCCGCTTCCTGGGCGTCCTGGTGCCGGGTATCGGGCCGTCCGAGTGGATCGTGCCGCCGATCGACCTGTCGCCCTCCTACGCCGTCAGCCTGTCGCGGCAGCAGCTCGTCGGCATCGTCATGATCGCGGCACTCACCTACATCAACACCCGCGGCATCCATCTCGGCAAGCTGATCCAGAACAGCTTCACCACCGCCAAGACCGGGGCGCTCTTCGCCCTCATCGTCCTCGGTGTCCTCGTCGGGCGCAATCCCCAGGCGATCGCCGCCAACTTCACCGCGCTCTGGGCCCCGCAAGGACATGCCACCCTTGCGCCCGATTTCGCCTTCCTGCCGTCGATCTCGGTCGAAGGCGGCTGGCTCGCGATCCTCGCGGTCTTCTGCGTCGCCCAGGTCGGCTCGCTGTTCTCTGCCGACGCCTGGAACAACATCACCTTCACCGCCGGCGAAGTGCGCGATCCGCGGCGGAACATCCCGCGCTCGCTCGCCTTCGGCACCCTGCTGGTGATCGGGCTCTACGTGCTCGCCAACGTCGCCTACCTCTGCACCCTGCCGCTCACCGCGATCCAGGCGGCGCCCGACGACCGCGTCGCCACGGCGACGCTCGGTGTCATCTTCGGCTCGGCCGGGGCGACGATCATGGCGGTGCTGATCGTGGTCTCGACCTTCGGCTGCAACAACGGCCTGATCCTCGCCGGCGCGCGGGTCTACTACGCGATGGCGAAGGACCGGCTGTTCGTCAACGGCATGGGCCAGCTCAACCGTTTCCACGTGCCGGCGGCCGGGCTTTGGTGGCAGGGATTGTGGGCCTGCCTGCTGGTGCTGCCGCGCACCCGCACGCGCGACGGCGCCGGCGCCCTGGCGCTCGACGCCGCGGGCAACCCGACCTACGGCAACCTCTACGGGATGCTCCTCGACTACGTGGTCTTCGCGGTGCTGATCTTCTACGTGCTGACCATCCTGGGCCTCTTCATCCTGCGCCGCAAGCGCCCGGATGCGCCGCGCCCCTACCGCGCCGTCGGCTATCCGTGGGTGCCGGCGCTCTATGTGCTGGCGGCGACGACCATCCTCGTCGTGCTGTTCCTCTACAAGTTCGCCACCAGCTGGCCGGGCCTCGTCATCGTGCTCACCGGCGTGCCGTTCTATCTCCTCTGGCACCGCGGCGCCGCCGCGGGCCGCACCTAGATCTCCAGACCGTTCCAGCTCTCGAGGGAGGTTTCCGATGAAGTCGCTGTTCGCCACCAAATCGATCGACGTGCTCACCGCCGACGCCGCCGTGGTCGGGGAGCACTCGCTCAAGCGCGTGCTCTCCGCCGGCGACCTGATCACCCTCGGCATCGGGGCGATCATCGGCACCGGCATCTTCGTTCTCACCGGCCAGGCCGCGGCAGCCCACGCCGGCCCGGCGATCGTGCTGTCGATGATCCTCGCCGCAGTGGCCTCCGGCCTAGCCGGCCTGTGCTACGCCGAGTTCGCTTCGACGGTGCCGATCGCCGGCTCGGCCTACACCTACGGCTACGCCACCCTCGGCGAGTTCGTCGCCTGGATCATCGGCTGGGACCTGATCCTCGAGTATGCCCTCGGCGCCGCGACCGTCGCGGTCGGCTGGTCGGGCTACATGGTCTCCTTCCTGCACGACTTCGGCATCCAGTTCCCGGCGACGCTTTCGGCCGCGCCGGGCACGCTGGTGAAGCTCGCCGACGGCTCCACCGTGACGGCGGTCTTCAACCTGCCGGCGGTGCTGGTGACGGCGCTGGTCTCGCTGCTGCTGGTGATCGGCATCTCGGAATCGGCCAAGGTCAACAACGTCATCGTGGTGGTCAAGGTCTTCGTCGTCCTGGCGGTGATCGCCGCCGGCGCGATGTACGTCAACTCGGGAAACTGGTTCCCGTTCATTCCGCCGAATACCGGTCACTTCGGCGAGTTCGGCTGGAGCGGCATTCTGCGCGGCGCCGGGGTGATCTTCTTCGCCTACATCGGTTTCGACGCCGTCTCGACGGCGGCGCAGGAGGCCAAGAACCCGCAGAAGGACATGCCGATCGGCATCCTCGGTTCGCTCGCCATCTGCACGGTGCTCTACGTCCTGGTGTCCGGAGTCATGGTCGGTCTGGTGCCGTACGCGCAGCTCGGCGTGCCGGCGCCGATGGCGGTGGCGATCGATGCCGCGAAGGCCCAGGCCGGCGCCGGCTTCATGGGCACCGTGATCAGCGCCATGCCGTTCCTGGTCAAGCTGGGCGCCATCGCCGGCCTGTCGTCGGTGATGGTCGTCATGATGCTCGGCCAGACGCGCGTCTTCTACTCGATGTCGCGTGACGGCCTCCTTCCCGGCTGGGCGAAGGCGGTGCATCCCAAGTTCCGCACCCCCTACATCACGACCATCCTGACCGGTATCGCGGTGTCGATCGCCGCCGGCTTCACGCCGATCGGCATCCTCGGGGAGCTGGTGTCGATCGGCACCCTCCTCGCCTTCGTCATCGTCTCGCTGGGCATCCTGGCGCTGCGCTACAAGCGGCCGGACATCCATCGCCCCTTCAAGACCCCGTGGGTGCCGTTCGTGCCGATCCTCTCGGCACTGGTCGCGCTGGGACTGATGGCGGGACTTCCCTGGCACACCTGGCGGCGACTGATCATCTGGATGGTCGCCGGCGTGGTCATCTATCTGTTCTACGGCCGACGCCACAGCACCCTGCGCAACGAGGGACGCTGAGGCCGGGGCTGTCCGGCGGGAAAGCAGGGCGGCAGGAGGGCGGCCGCGGGGCGAGGATCGTTCCGCGGCCGTTCGTCCGTCCGGGCAGCTGTAAGAAAAGGCTCGCCGGAGCGTTGTACGGTTGAAGAGGGAAGGAGAACCGACCGTGCAAGGGCGACCGCAACCGCAGGACCCGGAAGCATCCCGATTCACCGACCGCGGCAGGCCCGGAGGGCCGCCGCCGGCCGGTGCACCCTCCCCGGCAGACCCCGCCGAGCTCCTGGCGGAGCTCTTCCGCGAGCACTACGACAAGGTCTTCCGCGCCGCCTACCGGA
This sequence comes from Thermoanaerobaculia bacterium, assembly GCA_044230215.1. Taxonomy (GTDB): domain Bacteria; phylum Acidobacteriota; class Thermoanaerobaculia; order Multivoradales; family JAGPDF01; genus JAGPDF01. Next base: position 3,892 of record JBGARM010000242.1, read on the forward strand.
TCACCGGCAATGCCATGGACGCCGAAGACGTCCTGCAGTCGGTCTTTCTCCGTCTCGCCCGGCGGCAGGAAAGCTCGCCCCTGGGCGAGGAGGCCGCGGGCTACTTCTACCGCTCGGCGGTCAACGCCGCCCTCGACGTCGTCCGGTCGCGCCAGCGCGCCGGCTGGGCGCCGCTCGAGGAGGCCGAGCTGCCGCGTGCCGCCGTCACCGCGCTCGCCGGCGCCGAGTTCGAACCCGAGCGCGAACGCCGCTTGAAGCAGCTGCGCAAGACCCTGCGTCTGGCGGTCGCCCGCCTCTCGCCGCGCGCTGCGGAGGTCTTCGCCCTGCGCTACTTCGAGGGTCTCGGCAATCAGGAGATCGCCCGCCTGCTGGGGAGCTCGCAGGGCGTCGTCGCCGTGCTCCTCCATCGCACCCGCTACCGTCTGCGCAAAGAGATCACCAGCCTCATGGGAGAAGCGTCATGAAGTCCGAAGAGCGTTTCGAGCAGGCCGTCGCCGCCGTCCGCGAAGAGAACATCGATCTGCGCACCGTCGAAACGGCGGGCGAGCGCGTCTGGACGCGTCTCACGCACGAGCTGCAGCCTGCCGGCGCCGAAGCCGACGCGGCCGGCGACTCGCACCGCATTCTCGGCTGCGAGGGTTTCCGTGAGCTGATGCCGGCCTTCCTCGCCGGTGCGCTCGCCGAACCCAAGCGTGTCTTGCTCGAAGACCACACGCGCGAGTGCCTCCCCTGCCGCCGGGCGCTCGGCGCCCTGCGCCAGGCGAGAGCGGCCGGCCGCGATCCGCGCGCCGCCGCCGCGCCGCCGCGCCTCGGCCGGGCGAGCGGCGCTGCCCGCCGCTGGGCGCTCGCCGCCGGCCTCGCCGGCGTGGCTCTCCTCGGTGGCTTCCTCGTGCGCCAGGCGGGCGTCGGCTATCTCGGCGCCGCTCCTGCCGTGACCGTGCGCGCGATCTCCGGCGAGCTCGCGGTGGTTTCCGGCGGCGCGGTGCGTCCGGCGGTCGCCGGCGAGCGCATCGCCGGCTCGCAGCTGGTGCGCACCGCCGAGGGCTCGGGCGCCGTTCTCGAGCTCGCCGACGGCTCGCGCATCGAGCTCGCCGAGCGCTCGGAGCTCGGTCTCGGCCGGCGCTGGGACGGAACGATCCTCGAGCTCGAGCGCGCTCAGGCCGCGCACCTCGGCGAGCTCCGTGAGCAGCTCCTTCGCGCGCGCCTCGACGTCCTTGTTGCGGGCCTTCTTCGAGAGATCGTCGAGGAAGAGCAGCGCGACGTCGCT
>JBGARM010000243.1:0-5137 GCA_044230215.1 Thermoanaerobaculia bacterium
CCCCCGCCACCCACTTCGCCTGGGGGTATGGGGTTGGGGGGGGGGGCCCCCCCCCCCCCCACGCCGACACGGTACAGGCGCGTGTCGAGGAGGCGCTGTCGGAGCTGGTGGGAGCACCCGTCGCGGTGGTCGGCGCGAGCCGCACCGATGCCGGCGTGCACGCCCGTGCCCAGGTCGCCCACGTCGACCTGGTGCGGCCCTTCTCGAGCAAGGGCCTGGTCTTCGGCGCCAACCACCTGCTTCCGCCCGCCATCCGCGTCCTCGCCGCCGGCCTCGCGCCGGCGGACTTCCACGCGCGCTTCTCCGCAGCGGCCAAAGAGTATGCGTACCGTTTGCGGCCGGGGCGTCTGGTACCCCCCGACCTCGCGCCCTGCGTCCTCGCCGTCCCCGACCGTCTCGACCTCGAACGCCTGCGGGCGGCGACGCTGCTCCTCCCCGGAAGGCACGACTTCTCGTGCTTCGCTCTCGCCGGCGGCAGCCACCGCTCGCCGGTTCGGACCCTTTTTCGCGCCGCCTGGGAAGAGGAGCCCACGGGCCTCACCCTACGGGTCACCGGCGATGGCTTTCTGCGCGGCATGGTGCGCGGCCTCGCCGGCACGCTGCTCGAGGTCGCCCTCGGCCGGCGCCCACTCGCCGGGTTCGCGGCGCTCCTCGCGGGTGGCGACCGCGGCGCCGCCGGTCCGACCGCGCCGGCGCACGCGCTCACCCTCGAACGGATCGACTACCCAGCCTGAGGGAGCCGGAGCGCGGGCTCGCCGGCGCTGCCCTGTGGTAACTTGCCTCGAATGTCCGAGCCGTCGCTGCGCGTCGAACCCGGATCGGTGGAAGAGACCCTGCTGCGCCAGATCGACCGCAGCCGGTTGCCGCGCCATGTCGCCATCATCATGGACGGCAATGGACGCTGGGCGGGCAAGCGCTTCCTGCCGCGCATCGAGGGTCATCGCGCCGGCGTCTCGGCGGTGCGCGAGACGGTCGAGAGCTCGGCCCGGCTGGGGATCGAAGTCCTGACCCTCTATGCCTTCTCGATCGAGAACTGGAAGCGGCCGCGGCACGAGGTCTGGACGCTCATGAACCTCCTCAAGGAGTTCCTGCGGCGCGAGATCCGCACCCTCATCGACAACGACATCCAGTTGCGCGTCCTCGGCCGCTGGCGCGAGCTCGATCCTTCGGTGGTCGCGACGCTCGAGGAGGGACTCGAGAAGACCGCTGCCGGAAGGCGCATGGTGTTCAACATCGCCCTCAACTATTCCGGTCGCTGCGAGCTCGTCGACGCCTGCCGCAAGCTGGTCGAGGAGGCGGCTGCGAGCCCCGGTCGGGCGATCGACGAAGCGGCGATCTCCGGCGCCCTCGATACCGCCGGCCAGCCCGACCCCGACCTGCTCATTCGCACTTCGGGCGAGATGCGGGTGTCGAATTTCCTGCTCTGGCAGATCGCCTACTCCGAAATCGTCGTCACTCCGACCCTGTGGCCGGACTTTCGGCTGCAGCATCTCCTGGAGTCGATCGTCGCCTTCCAGGGCCGCGAGCGCCGCTTCGGCGGACTCGAGGCGCCGACCGCCGCGCCGCCTGCGAACGGTCCCGGAAATGGCGCCGTCCCCGGCGAACTGCCCGACGAACCTCTCGTCGGCGAGCCCCCGTCCGCCACCGCCCAGAACTCCATCAAGAGCTGATCCCGAGACCACCGGATTCGATCGATGAAACGTCTCCTCACCGCCGCGATCGGTGTGCCCGCCGCGCTTCTCGCCGTCTTCCGTTTTCCGGAGTGGGCCTTCCTGCTTCTGCTGTTGGTGGTCTTCGAGTGGGCGGCGCTCGAGTTCCTCGCCATGGTCCGGCCGCTCGCGCCGCAGGCTCCCTGGCGGCTCCTGCTCGTCACCGCGCCGGTCGCCGCCGTGGCGCTCGAGCGCGCCCTCGCACTGGGCCTGCCGCCGGACGGCGTCGCTCTCGACGCGCACTGGCTGTTGCTGCTCGCCGCCGCGATCGCCATCGTGCCTCCGGTCGCGGTGCTGCTTGCCCGCACGCCGATCGAGCAGACGATCCCGGCGACCGCGATCCTCGCCTGGGGCACGCTCTACTTCGCAGCCCCCGTGGCCAGCCTCGTCCTGCTGCAGCAGTTGGATCCGTGGATCTTCTTTCTGCTCCTCGCCATCGTCTGGCTCGGCGATACGGCCGCCTACTACGTCGGCTCGGCCTGGGGGAGACACCGCCTCGCGCCGGTGGTGTCACCGAAGAAGTCCTGGGAGGGGGCGATTGCAGGGCTCGCGACCTCGCTCATCGCGACCGCGATCTGGTCGCTCTGGCGTCAGGGCGAAGTCGATCCGGCACTCCTCGCCGTCGCGCTCGTCACTGCGATCGCCGCTCAACTGGGAGATCTCGTCGAGTCGCTGGTCAAAAGGGCCGCGCACGTCAAGGACTCGGGCGCCATCCTCCCGGGGCACGGCGGCATGTTCGACCGCTTCGACGCCATGTTCCTGGCCGCACCGGTCATGCTCCTCGCTCTCTGGGTCGCCGGCGTCGAGCTCGCGCGATGAGGCAGCGCCTCGCGCTCCTCGGCGCCACGGGATCGATCGGCGACAGCACGCTCGAGGTCGTCCGGCACCATCCGGACCGGCTCGCCATTTCGACCCTCGGAGCCCTGGGCAGGAACCCGGAAGCCCTGCTCGCCCTGGTGCGGGAGTTTCGCCCGCGCTTGCTCGCGGTGGTCGACCCGGAGGTAGCCCGCGACCTCCGGCCGCAGTTGCCGCCCGGGGTCGAGCTCGCCGCCGGACCCGAGTCCCTCGTCGCCGCCGCGACCCATCCGGAGGTCGACAAGGTCGTCGCGGCGATCGTCGGCGCGGCAGGCCTGCCGCCGGTCGCGGCGGCGCTCGCCGCCGGCAAGCCCGTGGCGCTCGCCAACAAGGAGTCGCTGGTGGTCGCCGGCCGCCTGCTGACCGACCTCGCGCGGCGGACCGGCGCCGAGATCGTGCCGATCGACAGCGAGCACGTGGCGCTCCACCAGGCGCTGCGCGCGGGGACCCGCGACGAAGTCCGCCGGCTCGTGCTGACCGCCTCCGGCGGACCGTTCCTGCATCGCGACCCGACGACCTTCGCCAGCATCCGCCGAGAGGAAGCGCTGCGCCATCCGACCTGGTCGATGGGCGCCAAGATCAGCATCGACTCGTCCACCCTGATCAACAAGGGACTCGAGCTCATCGAGGCGTCGCATCTGTTCGGCATCCGACCCGAAGACATCGACATCGTCGTCCATCCGCGTTCGCTGGTGCACTCGCTGGTCGAATTCTGCGATGGCTCCTGGCTCGCCCAGCTCTCCGTCAACGACATGATCTTCCCGATCCAGTACGCGCTCGCCTACCCCGAGCGCTGGCCGAACGAATTTCCGCGCCTGGCGCTCGCCGAGCTCGGCACGCTCGAGTTCTTGCCGCTCGACAACCGGCGCTTTCCGGCGGTCGAGCTGGCCCGCGCGGCGCTCGCCGCCGGCGAGAGCGCGCCGGCGGTTTTGAACGCCGCCAACGAGGTGGCGGTGCACGCCTTCCTCGACGGCGAGATCGGCTATCCCGACATCGTCGCCACCATCGCGGAAGTGCTCGCCGGCCATCAGCCGGAGGCGCTCGCCGACCTCGACGCGGCGCTCGCGTGGGATCGCTGGGGTCGGCGGCGCGCCACCGAGGCGCTTTCCAAGCGCGCGCGGGCGCGATAGTCTCCACCGCCCCCATGCTCCACCTCGCATCCAATACCGCTGCCTTCATTTTCGCCCTCGGCGTCATCATTTTCGTGCACGAAGCCGGGCACCTTCTGGTCGCCAAGGCGTTCGGCATGAAGGTGCTCGCCTTCTCGCTCGGTTTCGGCAAGCGTCTGTTCGGCTGGAAGGTCGGCGAGACCGACTACCGGATCTCGCTCGTGCCGCTGGGCGGCTACGTCAAGCTCTCCGGCGAGGAGCCGGGCGAGTCGACCGACGACCCGCGCGACTTCCTCAATCAGCCGCGTTGGCAGCGGATCCTCGTCTACCTCGCCGGGCCGCTGATGAACGGGGCGCTCTCGATCCTGCTCATCGCCGGCCTGTTCATGGTCGGTATCGAGGTCCCGGCCCTGCAGAGCGTGCCGTCGGTCATCGGCACGGTCGAGGCCGCATCTCCGGGCGCCGCCGCGGGCCTCCTGCCCGGCGACGAGATCGTCGCCATCGACGGCAAAGAGGTGAGCCGCTGGCAGGATGTGGCCTTCACCGTTCTCACCGGCATCGGCAAGCCGCTCGAATTCGAGATCGACAGGAACGGCGCGCGCTCGAAGGTGCGCGTGACCCCGGTCAAGCCGGCGGACTTCGACTTCGGTGACGCCGGCATCTACCCCAAGCTCCTGCCACGGATCGGCGACATCGTCGCCGGCGGCCCTGCCGAGGCGGCCGGATTCAGGCTGCACGACGAAGTGCGCAGCGTCGACGGCCGACCGCTCGGCAGCCCGGGCGACTTCGTCGACTACATCGAGCAGCACACCGGTCAGTCCGTCACGGTCGAGGTGCTGCGCGACGGCGTTCTCACCAAGCTCGCCGTCGTGCCGGCCGATCAGGGCGGCAAGGGCCGCATCGGCGTGCGCCTGACCGTCGCCCAGCGCTATCCGCCGCTCGCCGCCCTGCGCGAGAGCGTGCGCTTCAACTACGACATCGCCAAGCAGAGCCTGGCCGTGATCGGCAAGATCTTCAAGCGCGAAGTGGCGGCCAAGAGCGCCCTCGCCGGACCGATCGAGATCGCCGCCCAGTCCGGAGCCGCGGCGCGCACCGGCTTCAAGAACCTGCTGTACCTCATGGGCGTGCTGAGCCTGTCGATCGGGCTGCTCAATCTGTTCCCGATTCCGGTGCTCGACGGCGGCCAGATCTCCATCTTGCTGGTCGAGAGCGCCATGCGGCGCGACTTGTCGCTGGCGGTCAAGGAGCGCATTGCGCAGGTCGGGCTCGCGCTCGTCGTCCTGCTGATGGTGACGGTGCTCTACTTCGACCTGTCGAAGAACCTGTTCGGCAAGTAACCGCTCATTTCGCCCAGCAGCTGCTCAGTCCTGAATCTCCGGATCAGTCACGCCCTTGCTCGGGGTCCTGTCCGGCCCGCTTCCCATAGGTGCTCGCGCTGAAGAAGCGCGCTCCGCGCCTATGGGA
>JBGARM010000244.1:0-5131 GCA_044230215.1 Thermoanaerobaculia bacterium
CGCGCGCACAGGATGCAGCGGTGGTGGTCGATCAAAATGTCGGGGTGCGAGGCATCCAGGTCGCGCACCGGGAACTGGAACTCGAAGCGCGGGGCCGAGATCGCGAAGCGGTAGCCCAGGGCCTGCAGCTCGCAGTTGCCGCTCTTCGCGCAAAACATGCAGAAGTGGTTGCCCTCGACGAACAGCATGTCGATGAGATCGCGGCGCAGCTCGCGCAACTCCCCGGTGTCGTTCTCGACCACCATGCCCGCGGCGACCGGCTGCGTGCATGCCGCCTGCGGGCGGCCGTTGACCCGCACGGTGCAGACCCGGCAACTGCCGAACGGCAGCAGCCCCTTCATCCAGCAGAGCCGGGGGATGTACACGCCGGCTTCGTCGGTCGCTTCGAGGATGGTCTGTCCCGGCCGCGCTTCGATCCTGCGGCCATCGACCGTCAGGGGGATCGTCGGCAAGGTCATCGCGTTTCTCCTCCAGCCTCGACTTCGGCCGGCTGGCGGCCGGCGAGCCGGCCGGCCTCGGCGAGCCGCGCGGTGAGGTCGAAGCCGGCCTGGCGGCCTTCGACCGGCGTCGTGAGGCGGGCTTCGTAGAGGGGCCGAAAGCTCCTGAGGGTCGAGAGCACCGGGTTGGGCGAGGTCTGGCCCAGACCGCACCGGCTCGCGGTCCTGACCGTCGCAGCGAGCGCGCCCAGATAGTCGAGGTCGGCAGCCTCGCCGCAGCCAGCCAGGATGCGGTCGAGCCGCTCCTGGAGCAGGACGTTGCCGACCCGGCAGGGTGTGCAGTAGCCGCAGCTCTCGTGAATGAAGAACGCCAGGTACTGCGAGGCGATCGCGAGCGGATCGCGCCCGGGGCCGAAGACCACGAGGGCGCCGCCGGTAGCCAGGTCGTCGAAGCAGATCTCGCGCGCGAAGTCGGCGGCGCCGACCATCTGGCCGCTGGGTCCACCGACCTGCACCGCCAGGGGCTCCTCGGCACCGCACATCTCGAGCACCGTCGCCAAGCGCGTGCCGAGCGGCACCTCGTAGACACCGCGCCGGGTGCAGTCGCCCGAAACGCTCAGGAGCTTGGTACCCGTGCTCTTGCCGGAACCGATCGCAGCGAACCAGCCGGCGCCCCTCTCGAGAATGCGCGGCACGCAACAGAGGGTCTCGACGTTGTTGACCGCGGTGGGCTTTCCCAGGTAGCCGCGCTGGGCGGGAAACGGCGGCCGGTTCTTGGGGTCGCCGCGCAGACCTTCGCACGACGAGATGAGCGCCGTCTCCTCGCCGCAGATATAGGCGCCGGCGCCGAGCTGGATCCGGATGTCGAAATCGAATCCCGGCCGGCCGCAGATGCTCTCCCCGAGGTGCCCCGCGGCGCGACGTCGGGCGAGGACATCTTCGAGGTAGGCGCGCAAATAGGCGTACTCGCCACGCAGGTAGAGCAGCCCCCGGCTTGCGCCGATGGCGTAGCCGGCAATCGTCATGCCCTCGAACAGAAGGTCGGGGCGCTCGGTCAGGATGACGCGGTCCTTGAAGGTTCCAGGCTCGCCCTCGTCGGCATTGCAGATCAGGTAACGCTGATCGCCGGCGGCGGCGCGCGTGAACTCCCATTTCATTCCGGTCGGGAAGCCGGCGCCGCCGCGGCCGCGCAGACGCGCGGTCTTCACCTGCCGGATCACCTCCGCCGGAGTCATGGCCAGCGCCTTGGCGAGGCCGGCGTTGGCGGCGCGTTCGGCGAAGATCACCTCGCCGGCCCGGCGCAGGTTGTTCTTCACCCCCGAGCGCACCAGATCGTGCGCATTCTGGCCGTCGCCGTACTCGCGCACCAACAGCCGGCGGAGGTCTGAAGCCTCGGGCTGCTGGCGGATCTCGCTCACCAGTCGACGGGCCGCACCGGGCCCGAGGTTGGGCACCACGACGTCGTTGAACAGCGCCGCCGGAGCCTGATCCGACATGCCGATGCAGGAGGCGTGTTCGAGGGTGAACAGACCGTCGGGAGTCGTCTCGCCGAAATGGATGCCGAGCTCCTCTTCGAGCCCCGAGCCCACCCGGTCGGCCCCCAGCATGCGGTCCGGGACGTCGTCGCAAAGCCGGATGACGACCCGGCCGCGGGGTTTCGCAGTCAGGAAGGAGTAGAACGAGACGACCCCGGCGACCTCCACCCGCGGCATCCCGAGATCGGCCGCCAGAGCGTCGACGGCGGCGTCGCCGAGGCAGCCGAGCCGGCTTTGGACGGCAAGGAGGATGTCCAGGAGGCGCGTCCGGTCATGACCGAACGACTCGCAGATGGTCGCGACGGCAGTTTCCGCAGTGGTCGGCATGCAATCCCCTCGAGGATGCCCCCGAGGCGGACCGTGTGGAGAGCATGGCTGGATGACCCGGGAGTGCTCCGTCGTATTTCATTGTAGGAGCCTGCGCGCCAGAGTCCCCGCCCCAAGGGGTCGGGCGCCGACCGGTCCGAAGCCTCAGACTGAAACGTCCGTCTCCGCTTCAATCCCCGCTGGTGTAGATCTCTTCGATCCGCGCCGCGAACTTCTGCCGCACGACCTTGCGTTTGAGCTTGAGGGTCGGAGTGAGTTCGCCGCCGTCGACCGAAAACTCGGTCGCCAGCACCTCGAACTTCCTCACTGTCTCGAAGCGCGCCAGGGCCGAATTGACGCGCTCGATCTCCCGCCCGAGAAAAGACCGCACCAGCGGGCAGCAGGCGGCGTCGGCGAGGGTGCGCGCCGGCGACCCGAGACGCCCGGCCAGGGTCGGAAGCGCCACCGGATCTAGAGTGAGTAGCGCGGCGACGAAGTTGCGCTGCTCGCCGACCAGCACGGCGTGCGCCACGCCCTCGATTTCGCGCAGGCGGCTTTCGATCGGCGCCGGGGCGATCTTCTTGCCGCCCGAGGTGACGAGGAGCTCCTTCTTGCGGTCGGTGATGCGCAGGAAGCCGTCGTCCGAGAGCTCGCCGATGTCGCCGGTGTGGAACCAGCCGTCGCCATCGAGCGCCGCCGCGGTCGCCTCCGGATCCCGGCGATAGCCGCGGAAGATGTTCGGGCCGCGCATCAGGATCTCGCCATCTTCGGCGAGGCGAAACTCCACTCCCGGCATCGCCGGGCCGACCGAACCGGTGCGGAAGCGCCCCGGGGTCGAGATCGTGCCCGGCCCGGAGGTCTCCGACAGGCCGTAGATCTCGAAGATCGGCACCCCGAGGGAGAGAAAGAACTCCAGCGTACCGAGCGAGATCGGCGCCGCCGCCGAGGCCGCGTGCCGCACGCGATGGAGCCCCAGCTTGGCGCGCACCTTGCCCAGAACCAGTCGATCGGCGAGGGCCGCACCGAGGCCGACCGCCGCGCCGCGCTGCGCGGCATAGCCGGCGGCGAGCGCCTTTCCGCGCGCCCAGGCGAGCAGGCGGCGACGCAGCGGCGGCGCCTCGGAGATCGCCTTCTCGACCGCTGCCTGCAACTTCTCCCACACCCGCGGCACGGCGAAGAAGATCGTCGGCCGCACCTCGCGCAGCGCCTCGGGCACGCGGTCGAGGGCCGGCACGTAGTAGGTGCAGCCGCCGTGCTGTAGCGGCAGGTGCAAGGTCAGCATCTGCTCGGCGATATGCGCCAGCGGCAGGTAGGAGAGCTGGCGGTCGTCGGGATGGGTCTCGATGGTCTGCTTCGCACCGCACCAGGCGGTCCAGACGAGATTGCGGTGGGTGAGCTCGACGCCTTTCGGCGCGCCCGTCGTCCCGGAGGTGTAGATCAGCGTCGCGACATCTTCCGCGCGCTGCGCCGCGACCCGTTCCCGGACTGCCGCCTCGCCGGCCGCGGCGCCGAGCTCGAGGAGTCGCCGCCAGGAGACCACCGCCGGCCGGTCGGCGGTCGCGTCGCGCTCCTCGCTCTCGTCGAGATCGAAGACCACGATCCGGCGGAGACTCGGCGCGCCTCCACGGGCAGCGATGAGCTTCTCCATCGCTTCGACATTGTCGGCGACGGCGACCGTGGCCTCCGTGTGGTCGAGCACGTAGGCGCACTGTTCTGGCGTGTTGGTGACGAAGATGCCGGTGGGGATCGCTCCCGCGACGATCGCGGCGAGATCGGCGACCGCCCACTCCGGGCGGTTCGCCGAGTGGATGGCGAGCCCCGTTCCCGGCACAACGCCGAGCTCCACGAAACCGGCCGCGGCGCGGAAGATCTCGTCGCGATAGTCGCGCCAGGAGGTCGTGACCCAGCCGGACGCAGCGCGATACGCCAGCGCTGGGCGCTCGCCGAACTCCGACGCCGCGCTCTCGAGCGCAGCCATCACCGTCTCTTGCGGACCTCTAGTCATGCGGGTCTTGCTCCCTGGAGGTCAATTCTGACGCGTCGGGTTCGCCGCCGTCGAGGGCGGATCCGTCGGCCGACCTCCCCCTCAGGGTCGCGACCGCCGCCGGCGGCAGCTCGCGCACCAGGTTGGGGTCGAGCCGGACTGCGAGCCGAAAATTCCCGAGCGCCGATTCCTCCCGGCCGGCCCGCCACTGGGCGCGGCCGAGATTGAGGTAGATCTCCGGCCGCGGCTCGAGGCGCAGGGCCGCTTCGTAAGCTTGGATCGCCAGCTCGTTTCGGCCCAGGAGCAGATACTGCGAACCCTTCGCCAGCCGGATCGACGCACTCGCCGGCGCCAGATGCTCCGCCCGCGTGAGCTCCTCGGCGTTGCGCAGCAGCACCGCCGGCGCTGCCCGTCGGCTGGCCAGCGTCTCGGCAGTGGAGGTCTCCACCGCCTTGAGAATACGGTCGGCTTCCCACTGCCGGGCGCAGCGGCGCCACTGCAGGCCAAGCCAGAGGACCTGCAGCAAGACGGCCACGAGCAGGAGTCGGCGCCGGCTCATGGCGACGGTGGTCCTGCTGCCTCGTCGGCCAGCAGCCAGGCGAGCCAGAGCAACGCGGGATAGGCCGTCAGAGCGAGCTGGAACGGGAAGTCGCCGAGCGCGACGATCGCCAGCGTCGCCACGCCACCGCCGGCGAGCGCCCGGTCGCCGGCGCCGGAAACCCAGCGTGCCGCCCGGCGGCGCCGCAGCGCCGCGGCCGCGACCACGACCGCCGCGATCAGCGCCAGAATGCCCACCCCACCCTGTTCCGCGGCAAGTTGCAGGTAGTCGTTGTGAGCGGTGTCGAAGCTGCCGTAGTACGGTTGCTGCC
>JBGARM010000245.1:0-5129 GCA_044230215.1 Thermoanaerobaculia bacterium
ATGCGCTCGCGATCCTTGGCGTTGTAGAACGGGCGCTGCTGCGCCCAGGGCAGATCGAGAATCCGCGCCCAGCGCGCTTCGTAGGGCCGGTCCGGACCGGTGCCGGCGAGGAAGGCCTCGTTGATCGTCTTCTCGGCGGCGGGCGTGGCGGCAAGGCCGGTGCGGTATTCGACGGTCCGGAACTCGACTCCCGGCGGCACCGGGAAGTGCTCGCCCTCCTGCAGCCAACCCTCCTTCAGTCCGGCCTCGGCGATTTCGCGCCAGATCGGAATGGCCGCTTCGGCTCCGGTCATCTTCTTGCCGAGCGTGCGCTTCTGGTCGTAGCCCACCCAGACGAGCATCGTGTAGCGCGGCGTGTAGCCGACGAACCAGGCGTCGGTGTAGTCGTTGGTCGTCCCGGTCTTGCCGGCGACATCGAGCGGCAGGTCGGCGAGTTTCGCTCCGGTGCCGCGATCCACGACCCCTTCGAGCATCGAGGTCAGCACGTAGGCGGTCGCGGGCTCGAACGCCTTCGTCGCCTCGGCTTCATGCTGCTCGATCGGCGAGCCGGTCGGCGAGAGCACGCGCTCGACGAGGTAGGGCTTCACCAGGACGCCCTGGTTGGCGAAGGTCGCGTAGGCCGTCGCGACCTCGAGCGGCACGAGGTCGGCGGCGCCGAGCGCCAGGCTGGGGTAGGGCGGCAGCGCCGTCGTGATGCCGCAGCGCCGCGCGAAATCGATGGTCCGCTGCGCGCCGACGAGATCCATGAGCTTCACCGAGGTGACGTTGACGGACAGCTCGAGCGCGCGCCGGAGGGTCAGCATCCCGTAGTACCGGCGGTAATAGTTGCGGGGACTGTAGGTCGGCAGGCCGTCGGCGCCGGGAAAGAGCGCCGGCGCATCGAACAGGGTGTCGGCGGGAGTGAAACCGTTCTCCAGAGCGGCGCCGAAGACGAAAGGCTTGAAAGAGGAGCCGGCCTGGCGCAATGCCTGGTTGGCGCGATTGAACCGGCTGCGGCGGAAATCCCACCCGCCGACCATGGCGCGAATCGCGCCGGTCGCCGACTCGAGGACGATGGCGGCGCCCTCCACCTGCGGCTCCTGCTCCAGCATCCAGTAAGGTTCGTCCGGCTTCTTGGGATCCTGGGCCTGGCGAAACCAGGCGATGTCGCCGACGCGGAGGATCTCGCCCGGAGAGCGCCGCGACGTCCACGCGACCCCCGCCGCCTTCACCGTGATGGTCCCCTCGGGGGTCCGCACGCGCGCCTCCGGACCGCTCTCGAGGACCAGGCCGGGCACCCAGGATTCGGGCACCGGATTGCGGCCCGCTGCCGCCTCGAGCGCTTCCCCTTCGAGATCCGCCCTCTGGCCGTGCAACACGGCGCCGCGATAGCCGCGCCGGTGATCGAGCCGCAGCAGCCCGGTTCGCAACGCCGTCTCGGCCGCCTCCTGCATACGCAGGTCGAGAGTGGTCTGAACCTGCAGGCCCTCGTGGTAGAGCCGGTCGACCCCGTAGGTCTTCTCCAGGTGCTTGCGCACCTCCTCGGCGAAGAACGGGCCGACCTCCGCCTGACGCGGCGCGCGGACGACCACCAGCGGGCTGGCGAGCGCCTGATCGTGCTGCGCCGGGGTGATGAAGCCCTCGGCGAGCATTCGATTCAGCACGTAGTTGCGCCGGGCGACGACCTGATCGGGATGGCGGTACGGACTGAACTGGCTGGGACGCTGGACGATACCGGCGAGGGTGGCCGCCTCCGGCAGCGTCAACTCGCCGACGCCGTGACCGAAGTAGGCGCGCGCCGCGCTCTCCATGCCGTAGTTGCCGTGACCGAGAAAGACGACGTTGAAATACATCGCCAGGATCTGCTGTTTGGAGAGCTGCTTCTCGAGCTCGACGGCGAGGAACGCTTCGGAGATCTTGCGTCGCCAGCTCTTCTCGTCGGTCAGAAAGAGCTTGCGAGCGAGTTGCATGGTGATCGTCGAGGCGCCCTGGGCATGCCGCCCGCGGCGCAGGTTCACCAGCACCGAGCGCAGGATGCCCAGCGCGTCGATGCCGCCGTGGCGGAAGAAGTTGCCGTCCTCGGCGGCGAGCAGCGCGTCGCGCAGCAGCGGCGGAATCTCCCGCTGGTCGAGCATCAGCCGCCGCTCGCGCGCATAGGAGGCGAAGGCGACCTTGCCGTCGCGCTCGTAGATCTGGGTGACGAGCTTCGGGCTGAAGCTGGCGATCGCGTCGACCCGCGGCACGTGTATGGCCGCTGCGACACCGATTCCAGCGGCGACGCCGCAGGCGACTACGGCCAGCAGATGGAGTGGCCAGTAGCGCCGGATCGAGTGCTTGCGGGGTGGACTCTGAGGCGGAGTCGGTCTCCCGGCAGAGGGGATTGTGGACGCCCGCGAGCGCATGGGCTCGTCCGGGGGAACCGACGAAGAAGGCACGACGATCATTATAGTCTTCCGTCCGATGGAGGACCGCGCGATGAACGATTCCCTGCCGCCACTGCCGCCGCCCCAACCGAAGCCCTTCGCGCCCGAGCAGACGAGCGGCGGCGGGGGCTGCCAGAAGCCCGTGCTGATCGGCTGCGGGCTGCTCGCTCTGTTGCTCGGCATCGCGGCGGTGGTCTTCGTGGTCAAGGCGAAGGACGTTCTCGCCTACGCCATGAATCAGCTGCGCGCAGAAGTCGTCGCGCATCTGCCCGAGGACGCCGGAGAGACCGAGCGGCAGCGGCTCGACGTTGCCTTCGACACTGCGCTCGCGCGCATTCGCGGCGGCGAGCTCGACCCGGCGGCGCTGCAGGAGCTGCAGAAGAAGCTCACCGCCGCCGCATCGGCCTCGGCTGCCCGTCGCCTGACGCGGGAGGAGCTGGACGGTCTGGTCGCGGCGCTCGACAAGTTCAACGGCGGAGGCACGAAGGCGCCGGCGGACGCCGCCGTCGAGCCGGCCGAAACCGGAGCCGCCGCGCCTGCGGACGGGGCGGAAGCGCCCGGACCTCCCGCCAGCGCTCCGGCCGAGGCGGAAAGACCGCCGGCGCCTTGAACCGCTTCGAGCTCGTTTCGCCGTTCTCCCCGCAGGGCGACCAGCCGACCGCCATCGCCCAGCTCGTGGAGGGTCTCGAGCGCGGCGACAAGGAGCAGGTCCTGCTCGGAGTCACCGGCTCGGGCAAGACTTTCTCGATCGCCAAGGTCGTCGAGCGGGTAAACCGCCCGACGCTCGTCCTGTCGCACAACAAGACGCTCGCGGCCCAGCTGTTCCAGGAGTTCCGCAGCTTCTTCCCCAACAACGCGGTCGAGTACTTCGTCTCCTACTACGACTACTACCAGCCGGAGGCCTACGTCCCGCAGTCGGATACCTACATCGAGAAAGAGACCAACATCAACGAAGAGATCGATCGTCTGCGGCTGCGCGCCACCAAGGCGCTGTTCGAGCGCCGCGACGTGCTGCTCGTCGCCTCGGTGTCGTGCATCTACGGCCTCGGCTCGCCGGAGGCGTTCTTCGGCATGCTGGAGTTCTTCGAGCAGGGGAGCCAGACGGGGATGGATCGGGCGCTCGCGCGCCTGGTCGCGATGCAATACCAGCGCACGTCGCTCGATCTCTTCCACGGCAGCTTCCGGGTGCGCGGCGACATCCTCGAGATCCTCCCGGCCTACGAGGACAATGCCCTGCGGATCGAGTACTTCGGCGACGAGATCGAGCGCATCACCCGCTTCGACACCCTGCGCGGCGACGCGATCGAGCTGCTCGACCGCGTCGCGGTCTTCCCGCGCACCCACTACGTCACGCCGAAGGAGAACCTGGAGCGGGCGATCGGCTCGATCCAGCGCGAGCTGCGCGAGCGCCTCGACGAGCTCGAAGCGGAGGGCAAGCTCCTCGAGCGCCAGCGCCTCGAGCAGCGCACCCGTTTCGACCTCGAGATGCTCAAGGAGACGGGCTACTGCCACGGCATCGAGAACTACTCGCGGCATCTGTCGGGCCGCGCTGCCGGCGAGCCGCCGCCGACGCTGCTCGACTACTTCCCGCAGGACTTCCTGCTCATCGCCGACGAGAGCCACCAGACGATTCCGCAGGTCCGCGGCATGTACCACGGGGACCGCTCGCGCAAGCAGACGCTGGTGGATTTCGGCTTCCGCCTGCCGTCGGCGCTCGACAACCGGCCGCTCACTTTCGAGGAGTTCGACGCCCGCATCGGACAACGGATCTACGTCTCGGCGACCCCCGCCCCCTGGGAGCTGACGCGCGTCGGCGGAATCGTCGCCGAGCAGCTCATCCGGCCCACCGGACTGCTCGACCCCGAGATCGAGATCCGGCCGGCCAAGGGACAGGTCGACGATCTGCTCATGCGCATCCGTGAGGTGAGCGCCCGCGGCGAACGCACTCTGGTCACCACCCTGACCAAGAAGATGGCGGAGGAGCTGACCCAGTACCTGATGGAGTGCGGCGTGCGCGTGCGCTACCTGCACAGCGACGTCGAGACGCTCGAGCGCTCGGCGATCATCACCTCCCTGCGGCGGGGAGAATTCGACGTCCTGATCGGCATCAACCTGCTGCGCGAAGGGCTCGACCTGCCGGAGGTTTCCCTGGTGGCGATTCTCGACGCCGACAAGGAGGGGTTCCTGCGCAGCGAGACGGCGCTGATCCAGACCTCCGGGCGGGCGGCTCGCAACCTCCTCGGCAAGGTGGTGCTCTACGCCGACGTCGAGACCAACTCGATCCGCCGCACGGTCGCCGAGACCCAGCGGCGGCGGATCCGGCAGGAGAACTACAACCGCGAGCACGGGATCGAGCCGCGCACGATCCTGAAGGACATCCACAGTCCGCTCGTGGCGATGAGCAACCTCGACTACTCGGCGAGCCTGAGCCCCCGGCTGCTGGAGGTCGCGGACGGCTCCGAGGTGCCGCTCGCGCAGCGCATCGCGCGGCTGGAGAAGGAGATGAAGGCCGCCGCCAAGCGGCTGGAATTCGAGGAGGCGGCCATGCTGCGCGATCGGCTGAAGGAGCTCCGCGAGCTGCAGATCTATGCCGGCTGACCGCGCCGTGACGGACTGAACCGCCGATGCACGACGACCTTCGCAGGCAGATCGAAGAGCTCCCGGACTCTCCGGGGATCTACGTCTTTCGCAATCAGGCCGGAGAAGCCCTCTACGTAGGCACGGCGA
>JBGARM010000246.1:0-5093 GCA_044230215.1 Thermoanaerobaculia bacterium
CCTCGCCGACAGCGAGCGCCGCCCGGTCGAGTCGCGCCGAGACGGCGAGATCGCCGACCGCGCCGGTGAAGTCGACGGGCGCAGGGGGGAGGGCCTGAACGTCGAGCGTCAGAGCGTCGGTCTTGAGATGCTGGGTCTCCGAGCGTCCGAAGGGGGTGCCGAACGGTCCGATCTCGGCCACCCGGGCGACCAGATCGACCTCGGTCGGCTCGATGGCGAACTTCCCCGCCTGCAGCGGAAACAGGGCGCGGCGCAGCATGGCGACGCGCCCGAAGCGCTCGCCGTTCTGCTCCAGCCACTCGGGCTTGAGCTCCGCAGGCTGCGGAATCTCGCGCACCCAGAAGCCCTTGAAGGCCGGCATGTGGGTGGGCTGAAAGGCGCCGACATCGGTCTGGGTATAGAGCCAGAGGGTATAGGTCGTTTGCTGTCCGACATAGACCGCCGGCGGATCGAGCTCGGCGCGCAGGAAGATCTTGGGGCGCCTGGCCTCCGCCGGCGGCGTCCGGCGGCGGCCGGCGCCGGCGCGCCCGAAGAGATCTTCGAACGGATCGAAGGCGCCTCCCAAGGGCGGCGCCGGCGCGGCCTCCTGCCGCGGCGGCGCCTGCTGCTGCACCTGGATCTCCTTGTCCGAGAGCCGGAACGCCTTGCCCGAAACCGTGAGGGTGAGGGCGCGCACCCGCGCCGGTCCCACGCCCTTGGGCCGCAGGCGCCAGGTGAGCTGCAGGGTGCTCGAGGTCGTGCCGTTGACCCAGCGCTGGCTCTGCGACTGGAAGGGCCCGGCCGCGACTTCGAAGTTGTCGAGCTCGAACGCCGGATGGACATCGAGGCCGCCGAAGCCGCCGGAGCTGACGGTGATGGTGAAGCTCGCCAGCTCGTCGACGCCGACGAGCCCCGGCTCGAGCACCGCCGTGGCCTCGGTGCGCGCCTCCTCGGCCGGCGCTCGCGCGGTCAGCCCGAGCAACATCGCCAGGGCGCCGGTCGCGGCGACGAGGAAGCGGGTGCCGCCTCTCACCAGTCCTTCTCCACGCTGGTCTTGGCGCGGGCGAGGGCGCGAGCCTGCTCGCGGCGCTGCTGACGTTCGAGGTTCTCCACTGCCTGGAGGATGGCCGCAGCCTGCTCCGCCGTCATGTCTTTCTGGTCCTGGAACTGCGGCAGCGGCCGATCCTGCTGCTGGCCCGGCTGCTGCTGTCCCGGCTGCTGCTGTCCCGGCTGCGGCTCTCCCTGCTGCGAGGGATCCGATTGCGGCGCATCCGGCTGCGGCTTCGGCTGGCCGTCCGGCTTCTGCTGCGGCTCGGACTGCGGCTTGTTCCCCTGTCCCTCTCCGCCCTGGGAGTCCTTCTGCTGCTGGTTCTGCTGCCGGTCTTTCTGTTGCTGGTCCTTTTGCTGCTGCTCCTGCTGCTTCTGCTGTTGCTCGAGCAGGCGCAGCGCGAGCTCGAGATTGCGCTTGGCGTTCACCTGGTCGGGCTGCGCGCGCAGCGCGCCCTTGTAGGCGTCGATCGCTCCGCGCGCGTCCTTTGCCTCGAGGCGCGCGTTGCCGAGGTTGTAGAAGGCGTCGGCGGCGAGGGCCGGGGGCGCGTGCTTCGCGGCCTGCTCGAGGAGCGCGGCCGCATCGGGCTGCTTCGCGCCGAGATGCGCCGTGCCGGCGTTGAACTCGACCAGCGGGTCTCCCGGCCGGAGGCGCAGTGCGCTGTCGAGCGGCGCGACGGCGTCTTCCGGTTTGCCTTTCCCCCAGGCGGCAAGTGCACGCGCGGTGCGCTCGCGGGCGTTGAACCGGTAGGGCTCGAGCAGCGGAGCTGCCGCGGCACCGGCCGCAACCGCCGCCGGACCGGAGGACCTGTCGGAGTCCGGCGCGGCGCCAGGCGCCTGGGCGGCCGCGGGCGAATCCCAGGCCGCAGCGGCAGCGAGCGCGAGGGTCACGGCGACGGCGAGAGCGGCCGCCTGCCCACAGTGGCGGTTCATGCGGCCTCCTCCGGCGCGGCGCGGCCACCGCATGTAGGGACTGACCGCGAGCCAGAGCGCGAGCGCCGCGGCGGCCGCGGCGAGAGGCCACTGGAAGCGCTCCTCCAGGGTGGCGACCGTGGAGGAGGCGATGCCGCGCTTCTGCATCGACTGAATGCGGTCGAGGATCGGCTGCGGGTCGGCGTTGGCGTTCGACGCCTCGAGGTAGACCCCGCCGGTCGCCTGGGAGAGCTTCTCGAGAACCTTGGGCTGGAGACGGCTGATCACGACCTCGCCGCCGGTGGTGCGCTTGAATTCACCCTCCCGGCCCGCGACGGGAACGGGCGCTCCCTGGGTCGTGCCGACGCCGATCGTATGGACGACGATGCCCGCCTCGACCAGCTGGTCGAGGACCGGCGCCAACTCCTCGTCGTGGTCTTCGCCGTCCGACAGCAGCACCAGCACGCGCTGCTTGTCGTGGCCGGCGGGAAAGAGATCGACCGCCTTGCGCAGCGCGGGCGTGAACTGCGTGCCCGGCAGCGGCAGGGAGCCGGGCTCGACGGCGTCGAGCAGCAGGTCGAGCACGGCGACGTCGACGGTGAGCGGGGCCATGACCACCCCCACTCCTTCCGCCTGCACGAGGGCCACGCGATTGCCCGGCAACTGCTGCGCCATCCGGCGCACCAGCGACTGGGCGAGCCAGATGCGCGACGGCAGGACGTCGTAGCTGCCCATCGAGGCCGAGGGGTCGAGCAGGAAGACGATGTCGACGCCGCGCTGGTCGACCTTCTCGATCGACTCGCCCCAGCGCGGCCGGGCGAGCGCGAGCACGATGCCCAGCACGCTCAGGCCGAGGAGGAGCGCTGCCCAGAGCGGCCGGCGCGGCCGGCTGCCCGAGCGCAGGCGCGGCTCGATGGCCCGCGAAGCCCAGGCGGCTTCGGCTGCCGCCCGGCGCCGCTGCAACCAGAAGGCCGCGAAGGCGGCCGCCGGTGCCGCGAACGCTAGCCAGATCAGGCGAGGGTCGGCGAAGTTCATGGTTCGGCGGTCAGCCGCAGGAGGCCGGCGGCGAACGGCAGGAAGAGCAGAGCGAGCGCCGCCCAGGCGAAGGGCTGGAAGCTCTCGCGATAGCGGATGTAGCGCTTGACCTGCATCGGCGTCTTCTCGAGCAGGTCGATGCGGTCGAAGACGGCGGCGAGCGCGCCCGGATCGGTGGCAGTGAAGAAGCTCCCGCCGGTGCGCTCGGCGATCGTTCGCAGGAGCTTCTCGTCCACCTGCACCTCCATCATGACGTGACGGGTCTCGACCCGCCCGGTGAGCGGGTCGCGCACCGGCACCGGCACCGGTACGCGGCCTTCGCGGCCGACGCCGATCGTGTAGACGCGCAGTCCGAGGCCCTTGGCGACCGCGGCCGCCGACAGCGGGTCGATCTCGCCGGCGTTGTTGACGCCATCGGTGACCAGCACGATCACCTTCGACTTGGCGGCGCTGTCCTTGAGCCGGCTGGCGGCGTTGGCGAGGGCGACGCCGATCGCGGTGCCGTCCTGGACGGTGTTGAGCTCGATCGAGTCGACGAGCTCGTCGAGCATGGCGCGATCGGTGGTGAGCGGCGAGCGCGTCAACGCCGAACCGCCGAAGATCGTCACGCCGATGCGGTCGCCGGGCCGCTTGGCGATGAAGTCGCGCACCACCTGCTTGGCGACCGTCAGGCGATTCTTCGGCTGGAAGTCCTCGGCCCCCATGCTGCCCGAGGTGTCGACGACGATCTGGATGTCGATGCCCTCCGTCGTCGCCTCCTCCCAGGAGTAGCCGAGGCGCGGCCGACCGAGAGCGAGGATCAGCGCGAGGAGGGCGGCGAGCCGGAAATAGAACGGCAGATGCAGCCGCCAGCTGCGGCCGGTCGAGCGCGGCAGGCGGCTGGCGAGCAGCGCGCCGTGCGAGCTCCGGCGGTGGTGCCGCCAGACCAGGACCGGGAGCGCCAGCGCCGCGAGCAGCCAGAGCGGGTCGGCGAACTGCGGCAGGACGTTCATGCGGCGCCCTCGCGACCCTTCTTTGCCGGACTCGGCGGGTTTCCTGGGCCTGCGGGCGGCGCCGACGCCGCGGCTTCCTCGATGGGCGCCAGATGACTCTCGACCGCCGCTGCGATCTCGCGGGTTTCGGCGATGCGCGCCGCTGCCTCGGCGCTCTCCGCCGGGCGGCGAGCGAACTTGATCTGGTCGGAGAGGCGCAGCACCCGAACCGAGCGCTGCACCAGCGCCGTGTCGAGGCGCAGAGCGGCGAGACGCCGCTGCACCTCGGTCGTCGTGCTTTCGAGGGCGCGGAAGCCCAGGCGGCGGCCGAGATAGCGCCGCAGGGCCTGGCTGAGATGCGCGAACGCTCCCGCTGGCGGCTCGGCGGCGAGCAGCCCCAGCGCGCGCTCCAGCTCGGCGAGCGGCGAGAGCTCGGGGGCCGCGAGGGGATCGACTCCCGGGCGGCGCTTCCAGGCGAGCAGGGCAGCGGCGGCGGCGAGCGTCGCACCGATCGCGAGCGCCCACCAGAAACTGCGCGGCACGGCGAGCGCCCGGGGCGGCGAGGGCGGCGCCGGCTGGAGCTCCTTGTCGTCGGGCGGAATGACCGAACGCACGTCGAGCGCGAGATCCGGCGGCGTCGTAGCGCGCAGAGCGGGCTCGCCGGCGAGTCGCACCTCGACCGGCGGCAGGAGGGTCTTGCCGGACTTCCAGGCGGTCAGGCGCAGCCGCTGTACCAGGTGGGTGCCGTCGCTGGCGGCGGTGCGCTCGACCGGCCCGGCCTGGAGCACTTCGGCCTCGCCCCAGCCTTTCGACCAGTCGGGGAAAGTCGCCTCCCGCGCCGCCTCGGCGGCGGAGAGGGTGAGGGCGAGAGTCGCGGTGACCGGATCGCCCACCGCCAGGCTGCCCGTCACGCTCAATGGTCGCATCATGCCTGGCGAGGTGGACGAGTTCACCATCCAGGCAAAGAAGGACGATCGGCTCGTGCTCGCCATGCACGCACGCAGTTTGATCCCGTATCTCGCCGACGCCGTGCCCGGCTGGTTTCAGAGCATCGTCTCGCTGCACAATGCCGAAGGCTATGAGGTCGCCTACTCCGACGGCTACCGTTTTGATCCTGATCCCGTGCTCTTCTTCAAAATCCCCGCCGAC
>JBGARM010000247.1:0-5056 GCA_044230215.1 Thermoanaerobaculia bacterium
GAACATCCACGGCATGCCGCTGGCCGTGTGCCTCGGACAGGGTCCGCGCGAGCTCGTCGAGCTCGCCGAGTCGGCCGACGGCGAGAGCGAAGGGGCGGCGAAGAGCGCTCCAGACGCGCCGGTCTTCTTCGCCTGACCCGGTCGCGCGACGGCCCGCCGCTCCGGTGCCCCGTCGGGGCTGCCGCGGCGAGTTCGTCTAGAATCCGCCCCTGGATGTCAGCTCTGCACTCGGAGGAGACCCGTGTCAGCCAGTGAATCCCGTTGGGCCCTGATCCTCGGTGCGTCGAGCGGCTTCGGCGAAGCCGCGGCGCTCGAGTTCGCCGCCGCCGGCTACGACATTTTCGGCGTCCACTTCGATCGCCGGCAGGCGATGCCGCACGTCGAGGAGATCGTCGCCGGCATCACCGCCCTCGGCCGGAAGGCGCACTTCTTCAATGTCAACGCCGCCGACCACGACAGGCGCAAGGAGACGGTCGCCGAGATCCTGCGCCTCGCCGGCGGCCGGCCGGTGCAGATGCTCATGCACTCGCTCGCCTTCGGCACCCTCAAGCCGTTCATCGCCGATGACGACAAGGAGGCGATCACGCCGGCGCAGATCGAGATGACGCTCGACGTCATGGCGAACTCGCTGGTCTACTGGACGCAGGACATGGTGCGCTCCGGTGCCCTCGGCGAGGGCGGGCGGATCTTCGCCATGACCTCGTCCGGCGACCACATCGTCTGGAAGGCCTACGGCGCGGTCTCGGCGGCGAAGTCGGCGCTCGAGTCGCACGTCCGCCAGCTGGCGGTCGAGCTCTCGCCGCTGGGGATCACCGTCAACGCCATCAAGGCCGGGGTGTGCAGATCGTCGAGAGCGCCATGGCGAGAAATCCCGCCGGCCGTCTGACCACGACCCAGGACGTCGCCAAGTGCCTGGTGGCGCTCGCGGCCCCCGGCACTTACTGGCTCACCGGCTCGGTCTTGAACGTCGACGGCGGCGAAGACATCGCCGGCTGATTGCTTTGCGGCCGCCCTCGGGCGCTGCCGCTGCAAGGGTGCCGCGTTGACACCCCCCGGAAGCGGGCCGTAGACTCCCCGGTCGGACGGGGCGTAGCGCAGCCTGGTAGCGCACCTGCCTTGGGCGCAGGGGGTCCCCAGTTCAAATCTGGGCGCCCCGACCAGCTCTTGGACGGAGATCCAGAGGCAGCCGACGACAGGAGCCCGCAGCGTTTCGCTGCCTGTAGCTCAGTTGGATAGAGCAGCGGCCTTCTAAGCCGCGGGTCGGGGGTTCGAATCCCTCCAGGCAGACCACTTCGAAAGGGTCCGCAGGGAAGGAAGCAGCCGCAGCAGCAGTCTTTGACAGCTTGTATGGTGAGCGTAGCTCAATGGTAGAGCCCCGGATTGTGGTTCCGGCTGTTGCGGGTTCGAGTCCCGTCGCTCACCCCATTTTTTCGCAGCAGGTCTTTCGCAGCAGGTCTCTCAGCACGCAGCGCCCGTAGCTCAGCTGGATAGAGCGTGAGCCTCCGGAGCTCAAGGTCACAGGTTCGACTCCTGTCGGGCGCACCATGCACCCCCTCCCATCCGCCCGTTGCCGGTTTCGGATCGCCCGGAAGCGCTCCTGACCGTGTCCTATTGCACAGTCCGCTGGGCAGTTGGTGCTAGAATCCGGGGAAGTATCCGAGGAGGCAGAGCCATGAGTTCAGCCCGCACCCGTGTCGCTACGCTGTCTGTTCTGCTCGTTGCCGTTGCCATGTGCGCGTTGTTCGCGCCGGCGGCGGAGGCGACGGTCTATACCGTCACGATGAAGAACGGCACCACCTTCGATACCCGCTATCAGCCGGAAGAGTCGAGCTGGGATCCCGACAAGGTGGTCCTGATGACCGAGTTCGGCAATCGCGTCGCGCTCGCGGCCGCCGACATCGAGAGTGTCACGGTCGACAGCGAGAGTCGCGGCTTCGGGCACCAGCTGAACAACACCACCATGGCGCTCGGCTGGGCGCCGAACGACGCGCTCGACGCGAATTCCGACGAAGGCAGGGCCGCCCTGGCGGCGGATGCCGCGGCCGCGGCCGCAGCATCGAACACGCCGCAGGTCTTCAACCAGCAGCAGTTCGTCGAGCCGGGAGCGTTGACCGGACTGCCGGTCTGGATGACCGGCATCAACGCCGTGCCGCAGGTGCAGCCCATCGTCGTCGGAGGTTCGCCCAACCCGTAAGCTGTCGCCGCGCCCGTCGCTTCCGCGGGACGCACCCGGCGATCGATGTTCGCTTTCTTCACGGCTCCGTGCGGTACGGAGCCTTTTTTGACAACCACGACGTAGCGGTCGCCCGGCGAGAAATCGCCGGGCTCGCAAGAGGGAAGCCGGTAGGAAAGCCGGCGCGGCCCCCGCCACTGTAACCGGGTACGAAACCGGAGACACCACTGCGCGCCAGAGATCGAAGTCGGTCGGGTGCGCGGGAAGGTCCGGGAGTAGGAAGATCCGGGAGCCAGGAGACCTGCCGCTCGTCCGATGTATTCGTCCCCCGGGGTGTGGGGAGCGATCCCGGCCGGCCTCGCCGCGCGCCCCCGCTCGTCTCCCCGTTCCCCTTTCGGCGAAGCATCGATTCTCGCGAAAGGAGATCGGCCATGCGCCCTTCCCTCGTTGCTTTCGCTGCGCTCCTCGGGGGAGTGACCGCAGCCCAACCAGCCGTCGCCCAGAGCTCCGCGCCGTTTGCGGAAGCGATCACCATCACCGCCACCGCTGCGCCGGAGAGAGCCGCAGAGGTGACGGCCGCCGTCGACGTCGTCGCCGCCGCGGAGATCTCCGACCGCCAGGCGGCGCAGGCGATCGACCTGCTGCGCACGATCCCCGGCCTCGAGCTCGTCCAGGCCGGCTCGGCCGGCAAGGCGACCTCGCTCTTCTCCCGTGGCACCAACTCGAGCCACACCCTGGTGCTGTGGAACGGCATCGAGCTCAACGACCCCTATCTCGGCGGCTTCGACTGGTCGACGCTGTCGACGGATGGCGTCGAGCGAATCGAAGTCGTGCGCGGTCCGTACTCGGCACTCTACGGCTCGAGCGCGCTCGGTGGCGTCGTGCAGCTCGTCACCCGGCGCGGTGGCGGAGACGGAGCCCAAGTCGGCAACGCCCGCCTCGAAGGCGGCTCGAACGAATTCCTGCGCGGCGGCGTCGCCGCCGGGAAGCGTTTCGGCGCGCTCGCCGTCGATCTCTCCGGTCACCTGCGGCGCGGCGACGGGGAGATCGCCAACGACTTCTACGACGGCGAGGAGATCGACCTCGCGCTCGACGCCGCGCTCGGCGATGCGGCGACGCTCGGCGCGCTGGTGCGTCGGGGCGCGAGCGACGTCGGCATCCCCTACGACTACGCCGGCCAGCCGACGCTCCAGCGCGAGCAGAACTTCGCCACCACCTCGGTCGCGCTGCCCTTTGCCTGGACCGGCGGCGTCTGGCATCTCGATGCCCAGGCGGCGACGACCGCCACCGATCTCGAGGTGAGCGATCCGGACGATCCGTTCGCCGCCAGCCGCGCCGAGGCCGGCCGCGATCAGGCGCGCCTCGTCGTCCGGCGCAGTCTGGGCGACGAGCTCGAGGCGACGGTCGGCGGCGATTGGGATCGCCAGGAGGTCCGCAGTCGCGACGCTTTCGGTTCCGGCCTCGCCGACGAGAGTCAGCGCACCTGGTCCGCCTTCGGCCAGCTCGCCTGGAGCCACGGGCCGCTGCGCATCGATGCCGGGGCGCGCCGCGACGACAACGACGTCTTCGGCGCCGAGACCAGCGCCAAGGCGGGGGTGGCCTGGGCGGTCACCGACGCCTGGCGGCTCCGCGCGACTTACGGCGAGGCATTCCGCGCCCCGTCGCTCGCCGACCTCTACTATCCCGGCTTCGCGAATCCCGCTCTCCAGCCCGAGAGCTCGCAGAGCTACGAGGTCGCCGTCGAGGGCGGCCGCGGGGCGTGGCGCACGACCCTGGCGTTGTTCGAGAACGACATGGACAACCTGATCGAGTTCGACTTCGCGACCTTCGTGCCGCAGAACCTCGGGCGGGCACGGGCGCGCGGCGTCGAAGGCTCACTCGCCTTCCGGCGCGCTCTCGTCGATGCCCGGTTGGCGGCGACCTGGCTCGACGCCGAGAACCTCGACACCGGCGGACCGCTCCTGCGCCGTCCGCAGGAGAGTGCCAGCCTCGTCGTCTTCGTCCGTCCGCGGGACTGGACGGTCGGCGGCGTGCTGCGCTACGTCGGCGACCGCACCGACTTCGGCGACGTCGCGCTCGCCGCCTATACGACGCTCGACCTCTCGCTCGCCTGGCATCCCGGCGCGCGTTGGGAGCCGTTCGTCCGGGTCGAGAACGTCTTCGACGAAAGCTACCAGGAGGCGGCGGGTTACCCGGCGCCGGGGGTCGGCTTCCGCGCCGGGATCGGTCTCAGGTTCTGAGCATGAGCGGCTGTCGCGCGGCGCTTCTGCTGGCGCTCGGGCTCGCTGCTGCGGCCTGTGGGGCTGCGCCGCGTTCACCGTCCGTCGCCCGGGAGCGCCTGGCGGTGATGGCGCCCGCCGCGGCGGAGACTCTGGTCGAGCTCGGAGCGGCCGACCGTATCGTGGCGGTCGGTGACTTCGTCGACTGGCCGCCCGTCCTCGCCCGTCTGCCGAAGATCGGCGCCTACGATGCCCCCAACGCCGAGCGCCTGGTGGAGCTCGGCGTCACCCATCTCTTCACCGCCACGAGCGAAGCCGGGCGCGGCGACCATGCGCGGCTGGCCGCGCTCGGCATCCGCGTCGTCGCGCTCGACACCTCGACGTTCGCCGGCACGCTGGCGGCGATCGCCGAGACCGGGCGCCAGGTCGGCCGTGAGGCCGAGGCGCGGGCGCTGCTCGCGCGCATCGAGGCCCGGCTCGCCGCGGTGCGCGCGCGCGCGGTGACGGCGCCGCGCCGCCGCGTGCTCGTCGCGGTCGGACACGATCCGCTCTTCGCCGCCGGCCCGGGCTCGCATCTCGACGAGCTGGTGACGCTCGCCGGCGGCGACAACATCGCCGCGGACGCCGGCTCTCCCTATCCGATGCTGGCGCTCGAAACGGTGCT
>JBGARM010000248.1:0-5035 GCA_044230215.1 Thermoanaerobaculia bacterium
GGGGCGCGGGCCAGGCGGCCACTCTGCCACAGCGCACGCGCCCCACAATCCGGGCCCACGACGATGGACGCGTTGCCCTTTGCCGCCACCAAGATCCAGCCGCCGCGGGGCCGTCGAGCCCGCCTGGCCCGTCGCAGAGGAAGTCGTCGCGCTCGCGTACAAGAGATCGCTTTCTACCGCGAGCCATCGCGGCGGTCAAGCACCGGCTCACTCGTGCGCGTCGGAGTCAGCGCGCCTCGTCCTCCGCTGGCGGCGCCGGCGGCGGCGTTCCGGCCGCGGACGCCTCCGCCTTTTCGGCCACCACCGCCGTCACCGCCGTCCCCTCGCTGGCGGTCGAGGCCTCTGCCATCGGCTCATCCGGCAGCGAATACGGCATCGGACGCTCCGGGCCGGAGACCGGCCGCCGCCAATCCCGCCCGAGGAGCGACAGCGTCATGGCACCCAGCCCCATCGTCCAGGCGGCATACTTGAGAAAGAACCCCAGGGCGACCAGGGCGAAGGCGACGAGACCGAGGAATCCGCCGGGCAGGCCGAGGATCCGCGCCAGGATCGTCACACCCTGGATCATGGCGACGCCGACGACCACCGGCAGGAACGGTTCCGTGAGGTTCCAGCCGAAGCGCTGCGCCGCCCAGCGTCCGAGCGACTGCGCCACCGCGGCGAAGCCGAGCAGCATCGCCACGAGCAGCGCCAGCACCGCCACCGGCACGAGGATCAGGAGCGGAATTCCGACGATCGACACCGCCAGGATCACGGTGACGAAGATCAGCACGGGAAAGAACAGCAACTGGGTGAGCAGACCGGCGAAGACCGCCTTCCAGGGCTCCTCCGTCAGACGGCGGGACGTGCGCTCCACCGAACCGCGCGCCAGCAGCACGGAGATGCAGCACAACATCATCAGGAAGAACGCCCGCAGGATGCCCCAGAAGAGCTCGCCGGCGTCGCTGTCGAACCAGAACGGCCAACCGAAGTTCATGCCGTTGCCCTTGTGGTTCCAACCGTTGCCCCAGCCGACCGTCGAACGCTGCCCCTCGACCGTCGCGCCGTCTTCGACCTGCACGGTGCCGCCGACCGCGACGGCATCCCCTTCGACGGTTGCGCCCGCGTCGAGCCGCACCTTGCCGCCAACCCCGACGGCGTTGCCCTGGACATGGCCGCTGCCTTCGACGTGCACGCTGCCTCCCACAGCGACGGCGTCCCCCGAGACCTCGCCCAGGACGGTGATCGAGCAGCCGATGCAGACGGCGTCGCCGGTGGTCTCTTCCGGCCCGATCTCGATCGAGCGGCCGAAGGAGACCCGGTCGTCTCCCTCGCTCTCGACGCGAATCTGGCCGATTCCGGGTATCGGAGGAATGGGAGGGATGGGAGAGATGGGCGAACCGGGCGAGGCACCGGGTCCGGGCGGGACCTCCGCGCCCGCGCCCGCCTCGGTCTCCCTCCCCTTCCCTTCGCCATCGTCGATCCCCAGGGCGGCTCGCCGCCCGTCGGCGTCGAGCGCCGCGAGCTCGGCGATCAACTCGCCGTCCTTGCCGAGGAAGGCGCGCAGCTCCTCGGCGGTGAAGGCCTTGCCGTTGACCGAGACCTCCGCTTCGTCGTCTTCGAGAGCGATCGAACGGATCGCCGGATCGCCCTCGATCGGCCGCAGTCGGATCGTTTCGTCCTCCACCCAGACGCGGAAGTGCTGGTGAATGCGGTCTCCCAGGCTGCCGGGGGTGGCGGACGGTCCGGCGGCGGCGGCGAGCGAAGCGCAGCCGAGGATCAGCCCGGCGAGCAGCGGCAACAGCGCCAGCCGCGGACGCCGAACCGGTCGCCCGGTGGCGGGACTGTCAGAGCGAAAGCGCGACGATGCCGGCATGGGAAGGACTCCTTTTCGATGAAAGCGCGACCAGCCCGCGGAAGGCGGCCAGGGCGAGTGCTGCGTTCAAGGCGAACAGGGCGAGGAAAGGCGGCAGAGCCAGGGCGCGTCCGAGGACCCGTCCGAGGCTGGCGAAGGCGTTCCAGGTCGAGAGGCCTTCGGTCAGGCGGGTGGTGAGCTCGGCGACCGAGCCGATCCAGAGGTTGAGCACACTCGCCGGCCCGACCAGCCGAGCGAGCGGCACCAGGGCCGGAATCAGCAGACCGGCGGACACCGTCACCGCGACGAGCGCGGCCACCAGCAGGGCGCGGCTCCAGCGCGCGTCCAGCCAGCTGCGCCGCGGCAGCGCCGACATGACCCGAAGAACGAAGCCCGGCTGCGGCGCGCGCTCCGGCAGGAGCTCGAACCAGGCCGCGAGAAGGGCCTCGTCCGCAACCTCGGCTGGAGCCGTCGAATGGACGGATTCCAGGGGCCGGAGCGGCGGCTCGAAGTCGGTCGATGGGTGGCGGTTCATGGCATCTCTCCAGTCGGCCCTACGGTTCCCCCGGCCCCGGGTTTCAGCGCCGGACCATCCGGTTCGAGTCCCAGCGCCCGCATCTCCCGCAGCAGCTCGGCACGCGCCCGGAATATGTGGATCTTCACCGTGCCGAGGGGAACTCCGAGCACCTCCGCGATCTCGTCGTAGGACATCTCCTGGGCGAAGCGCAGCAGGAGGATGCCGCGATAGGCCGGTCGCAGGCGCGAAACGGCGCGCTCGAGCACCCGCCCCGACTCCCGGGCCAGGGTCCGCAGCAGCGGATTCTCCGCCGCGAGGTCGGCCGGCAGCTCGGGAGGTTCGTCGCCGGCGGCGAATGGCGCGTCGAGGGAGACCGTTTCGAGCCCGCCCCGGCGCAGCTCGTCGAGGGCGGTGTTGTGCGCGATCTTGAACATCCAGCTCGAGAACTTGCGGCCCGGGTCGAAGCGCGCGAGCGCCTTCCAGGCCTTGAGAAAGCTGTCCTGCGCCAGATCCTCGGCGAGCTCCGGCTGCCGCACGATACGCACCAGGAGGGCGTAGACCGGCCGGTGAAAGCGCTCCACGAGCTCGCGGAAGGCCTCTTCCGAGCCGCGCTTCGCCTCTATGGCGAGCGCTTCGTCGCTCTTCGCCCCGCTGTTCGCCACCGCTTTGTCCTCGGCCTCCGCGCGACTAGACTAGCGTACCTTTCGCGCACTTCGGGCCGCCGACGGTCGCGCCGGATATGCTCGGACGAGTTCGCCTGCCGGTTTGTCTCGATGCAGGAACAGGGAGTCGCCGCGCGCCGCCGCACGATCCCCGGCGCCGGTTTCCAGGGGGGTTGCTGATGCCCGACGCACCGCTCGTGCTGCCGCTGGACAAGCACAACCAGCGCCTCGTCGACAACGTTCATCCGGGGAACTGGGAGAATCCGGCTCCGGCCGACGTCTACCACCTCGTCGTCCTCGGCGCCGGCACCGCCGGGATCGCCGCAGCCGTCCGCGCCGCGGATCTCGGAGCGAAGGTGGCGATCGTCGAGCGGCGGCTCCTCGGAGGCGACCGCCTCAACACCGGCTGCGTGCCGTCGAAGGCGATGCTGCGCGCCGCGCGCGCCTGGAGCGAGGCTCGCCGCAGCGGCCAGTTCGGACTGCGGGCGACCGTCGAGGGCGACTTCGCGGCGGCGATGGAACGCATGCGCAGCATGCGCGCCGAGGTCTCCGCCGGCGACTCGGCCTGGCGCCTGCGCGAGCTTGGCATCGACGTCCATCTCGGCGAAGGACGGTTCATCGGCCCGGAGACCCTCGCCGTGGCCGGGACGCGGTTGAACTTCCGGCGCGCACTGGTCGCCACCGGCGCCCGGCCGGCGATCCCCGACCTGCCCGGCCTCGTCGAAGTCGGATTCCTCTCCACCGAGTCGGTCTTCGCGCTCACCGACCTGCCGCGGCGCCTGGCGGTGATCGGCGCCGGCCCCGCCGGCTGCGAGCTCGCGCAAGCCTTCGCGCGCTTCGGCAGTCAGGTCACCCTGCTGGTGCGCGGCGACCGCCCGTTGCCGCGCGAGGAGGAAGAGAGCGCGCTCCACGTGCAACGCGCCCTCGAAGCCGATGGCGTGCGCGTGGTCGCGCAGTGCCGCCTGCTCGGCGTCGAGCGGCCCCAGCGCAGCAAGGTCGTGCATTTCGAGCTCGAAGGAAATCAGCATCAGCTGCCGGTCGACGAGATCCTGGTCACCGCCGGCCGCGCCGCCAACGTCCAGAACCTCGGCCTCGAAAGCGCCGGCGTCGCCTTCTCCCCCCGCGGCGTCGAAGTCGACGATCGCCTGCAGACGACGAATCCGCGCATCTTCGCTTGCGGTGACGTCACCTCGGCGGCACGCCTGGCCCACGTCGCCGAGGCCCAGGCGACGATCGTGATCCAGAACGCGCTGCTCGGCGGCAAGCGGAAGTCGACCTCTCTCGTCGTGCCGCGCTGCGTCTTCACCTCGCCCGAGATCGCCCAGGTCGGATTGCAGGCGGCCGAGCTCGCTCGGCGCGGCGTGCGCTTCGAAACCCTCACGGTGCCGCTGGCGGAGAACGACCGCGCGCGTCTCGATGGCGCCCCCGAGGGTTCGCTGCGGCTGCACTACCGCAAGGGGAGTGACCGTATTCTCGGGGCCACCCTGGTGAGCGAGCACGCCGGCGAGACGATCGGCGAGCTCGTCGTGGCGATTCAGCACGGCATCGGTCTCGCCGCGCTCGCCGCGACGATCCATCCCTACCCGACGCAGTCCGAAGTGGTGAAGCGTGCCGCCGACGCCTGGCGCCGGACGAAGCTCACGAAGTGGGCCCGCCGGCTCCTGGCGCTGCGCTTTCGCCGGCAGACGAAGCAGGAGTGCCGGCGGCTCGCCAAAGTTCAGGGGGCCGCGGCCTCCGCAGCGGCGGCGCCGCCCTCGGCGGCACCGTAGCCGCCGCCCAGCGCGCGGTAGAGGTCGACCGCGGCGGATAGCTCCTCGGTGCGCGCGGCCGCCAGCTCGAGCTCGGCCACCAGACGCGAGCGCTCGACATCGAGCACTTCGAGGAAATCCGACTCCCCTTCCTGATAGCGGTCGCGGGCGATGGCCGCGGCCGCGGTCAACGCTGCACTCTGCTCCGCCAGAGCGATGCGGCGTTCGCGCCGCGTCTGGGTCGCGAAGAGCGCATCCTCGACGTCGCGGAAGG
>JBGARM010000249.1:0-5023 GCA_044230215.1 Thermoanaerobaculia bacterium
AGGTCGGCCCCGGCGTCATCGGCGTCTTCGCCGAGTGCTTCAACTGCTCGGATGCCGCGAACCGCTTCGTGCCCGGAGTGAACCAGGTCTGGGGCAACGCGGCCGGCGCCACGCCGAGCAACGTCAACTTCGGCAAGGAGACCGGCTTCGGCACGCCGCGCACCTTCCAGTTCGGCGTCCGTTTCGACTTCTGATCCATCGGGTAGGAAAGCAAGCCGGAAAGGGAGGGGCGGCGACGCCCCTCTCTTTTTTTTGTCTAGAATGACTCTGCCATGATCCGCCGCGCCGCCGCGCTCGCCCTGCTGTTTGCCGCCTCTGCGCTCGCGGGCTGTTCCGTGAACGGCTTCGTCGCCGCCAAGGTCGGCAATGCCCTGGCTGCGGGCGGGTCGTCCTGGAGCACGGAGGACGACCCCGAGCTGGTGCGCGAAGCGCTGCCGTTCGCTCTCAAGACGATGGAGAGCCTGGCGGCCGAAGCGCCGAAGCACGCGGGGCTCCGCCTCGCCCTCTGCCGTGGCTATGTCGGCTACGCCGGCGGCTTCCTCGAGCCCGAGGCCGAGTCGGTCGAAAGCCAGTCGTTCGAGCGCGCCAAGGCGCTTCGCCTGCGCTCCGAGCGCCTCTACCTGCGCGCGCTGGGCTACTGCCGTCAGGCGCTGGATCTGGGCTTCAAGGGCGCGGGTGGGGAGCTCGACACCGCCCCCGACGCGGCGCTGGCGCGCGTCGGCAAGCAAGGCGTCGAGACGCTCTACTGGACCGGCGTCGCCTGGGGCTCGGCGGTCTCTCTCGGCCTCGACCATCCGGAGCGCATCGCCCAGCTACCCACGGTGCGGGCCATCTTCGAGCGCGCGCTGGCGCTCGACGAGGCGTTCGACCGCGGCTCGCTGCACGAGGCGATGATCGTCTTCGACTCGATGCCGGCGATGATGGGTGGTTCCCCCGAGGGGGCGCGGCGCCACTTCGAGCGCAGCCTCGAGCTCTCCGGCGGGCTCCGCGCGAGTCCCTATGTCACCTGGGCGCGCTCGTCGGCAGTCGCTCGCCAGGCGCGGCGCGAGTTCCGCGAGACGCTCGACAAGGCGCTGGCGATCGACCCGGAGGCTTCCGCCCCGGACCGTCTGTTGAATCTCATTTCGCAGGGGCGGGCGCGCACGCTGCTCGCGCGCATCGACGACTTCTTCTTCGTGGACGAGTCCGACACATCCCCCACGCCCGACATTCAGCCCCCGCCGGCGGCGGGGGAGGAGGCGCCCGATGGGCAGCACTGAAGCTCTACTCCGACGGCCGATCCGGTCCGTCGTCCGGCCGACGTTCGTCGCGTTCGCCGCGGTCTTTCTGTGGATGCACCCGGCCGCTTCGCTGCCAGCGCAGACGCTGAAGATGGCTACCCTCGCGCCGCAGGGCTCGATCTGGGATCAGGCAATCCGGACGATGGGCGAGCGCTGGACGAAAGACACGGCGGGGCGCGTGCAGCTGCGGGTGTACGCCGGCGGCGTCGCCGGCGACGAGTCCGATGCCCTGCGCAAGACGCGGGCGGGCCAGTTCCAGGGACTGGCGCTCACCGTCGCCGGTCTGACCGAAATCGACACCGCCTTCAACGTCTTCCAGATCCCGATGTACTTCGAGAGTTTTGAAGAGCTCTACTTCGTGCTCGCCGAGCTCCGGCCGGCGCTCGAGGCGCGTCTCGCCGCCAAGGGCTACGTTCTTCTGCACTGGGGTCACGGCGGGTGGATCCATCTGTTCTCGCGCCAGCCGATCCGCACTCTCGACGATCTCAAGCAGCAGAAGCTGTTCGTCTGGGCGGGCGACGACAGCGCCGTGCAGGCGTGGAAGAAGAACGGCTTCCAGCCGGTGGCGCTCGCCGCCACCGACATCATGCTCGGTTTCCAGACCAAGATGATCGACGTCGTGCCGACGACGCCGATCGCCGCCCTGACGCTGCAGTGGTACCGGCAGACGCCGAACATGATGGCCATGGGCCTCGCGCCGCTGGCCGGCGGTGTCGTCGTGACGAAGGCCGCCTGGGAGAAAATCACCCCTGGCGATCGCGAGTTGCTCATGGCGGCGGCGCGCGCCACCGAGAAGGAGCTCGAATCGGAGGTCCCGAAGCAGGACCAGAGCGCCATCGACGAGATGCGTCGCAGGGGTCTGGCCGTCGTCGAGATCACTGCCGAGCAGGAGAAGGGTTGGCGCGAGGAGGCCAAGCGCTTCGTCGCGCTGTCGCGTGACGGCCGCATTCCGCCGGAGATCCTCGCCGCGACCGAGGCGGCGATCGCGAAGTACCGTGCCGGCAAGCCGGCCGGCGCCGCGCCGGGTGCCGGACCGAAGAGCGGAGCCGGCCGCTGAGTCTGCTGTCGCGCAGCGAAGACACCGTCGCCATCCTGCCGCTGGCGGCGATGGTGCTGCTGGTGGCGAGCGAGCTCGCGGTCCGGCAGGTCGGCGGCACCGGAGTCCCCGGGGCGTTGCCGATCCTGCAACATCTGACGCTCTGGCTCGGATTTCTCGGCGCTGCGTACGCCGCGCGCGAAGGCAAGCTCCTCGCCATCGCCTCCAGCGGCCTCTTTCCCGCCGGGCTCTGGCGGGCGGCGGCGACGATCTTCGCCGGCATCGTCGGTTCGGCGGTCTCCGTCCTGCTCGCGCGCGCTTCGGTCGAGATGGTGCGGCTCGACCGCGAAGCGGGCGGCGAGGTCGCGCTCGGCATTCCGATCTGGGTGGCGGAGCTCGTCCTGCCGATCGCCTTCATCCTCCTCGCGCTGCGGCTCGCCTGGATGGCTTCGCCGTTCTGGCGCGGGCGGGGACTCGCGGCGCTCGGCCTCGTCGGCGGCTTTCTCCTCGGGCAGTATCCGCTGTGGACCGAGGGGGCGCCCAAGCTCGCGGGTCTCGTCGTCCTGCTGCTCGGCGCGATCGCCGGTGCGCCGCTCTTCGTTCTGCTCGGCGGTGCCGCGGTCTGGCTCTTCCTGACCGACGGCGTGCCGATCACGGCGGTGCCGATCGAGAGCTACCGTCTGGCGGTGCATCCGACCCTGCCCTCGATTCCGCTGTTCACGCTCACCGGATTCCTGCTCGCCGAGGGCAAGGCCGCTATCCGACTGCTGGCGCTCTTTCGTGCCGCGGTCGGTTGGCTACCCGGCGGCACCGCCGTGGTGACCGCGGTGCTTTGTGCCTTCTTCACCACCTTCACCGGCGGGTCGGGCGTGACGATTCTCGCGCTCGGTGCGCTGCTGTTCCAGACGCTCCAGGCGGAGCGCTATCGCGAGCGCTTCTCGCTCGGCCTGCTGACCTCCTCGGGCTCTCTCGGCTTGCTCTTTCCGCCGGCTCTGCCGCTGATCTTCTACGGCATCGTGGCGTCGGTGCCGATTCCCGACCTGTTCAAGGCGGGGATTCTCCCCGGCGGGCTGATGGTGCTGGCGACAGCGGCCTGGGGCTTGCGCGAGGGCCGGCAGGCGGGGATCGGCGGCCAACCCTTCGAATGGAAGGTGCTCGCCCGCGCCTCCTGGGATGCCAAGTGGGAGATCGCCCTGCCGATGCTCATCGTGGCTTTGATGCTCACCGGCCACGCCACGGCGGTGGAGGCGGCGGGGGCGAGCGTCGTCTACGCGCTCTTCGTCGGCCTGGCGGTGCAGCGTGACATCGCCTGGCGCCGGCTGCCGCACGTGCTGCGCGAGTGCGTGCTGGTTGTCGGCGGCGTGCTGCTCATTCTCGGCGTGGCGCTCGGCCTGACGAGCTATCTGGTGGACGCCCAGGTGCCGATGCGGTTGCTGGCCTGGGCGCAGGCCCACATCGATTCGAAATGGGTCTTTCTGCTGGCGCTGAATCTCCTGCTGCTGGTCGTCGGATGTCTGATGGACATCTTCTCGGCCACTGCGGTCGTCGTGCCGCTGATCGTGCCGCTCGCTCTCGCCTACGGGGTCGATCCGGTGCACCTCGGGATCATCTTCATCGCCAATCTGGAGCTCGGGTTCCTGACTCCGCCGGTCGGGGTGAATCTATTCCTCGCCTCGTACCGCTTCGAGCGCCCGATGTCCGAGATCACCCGCGCGGTGATGCCCTGGCTGGCGATTCGCGCCGTCGGCGTGCTGGTGATCACTTACCTCCCCTGGCTGACCCTGGTCTTCCTCGAGCGGTGAGCCGCCCGTGAAGCCTGCAAGAACAGTTCGAGCAAAGGCAGAAGCGAAAGAACCGGTAAAGGAAGAAGAAAAGGCCTACGATCGCGAATACTTCGACCGCTGGTACCGGCGCGACGCGAGCCGCATCGAAGGCCCGTCGGCCCTGCGCCGCAGAGTCGCGCTGGCGGTGGCGATGGCCGAGCGCTTCCTCGAGCGCCCGATCCGCAGCGCCCTCGACATCGGCTGCGGCGAAGGGCGCTGGCGGGCCGAGCTCCTGCGCCTGCGACCCAAGCTCCACTATCAGGGGATCGAACCTTCGGCCTACGCCGTGAAACGCTTCGGAGCCCGCCGCAACATCCAGCATGGAGGCTTCAGCGATCTCGAAGCGTTGCGCCTGGGTGGACCTTTTGACCTGGTTGTCTGCGCCGATGTGCTGCACTACCTGGAGCTCGACGAGCTCGCGAAGGGCGTCCCGATCCTTGCCGGCCTCACCGCCGGCCTCGCCTACCTCGAACTCCTGACTTCGGACGAAGAGGTGGAGGGCGACCAGCGCGCGCTGAAGCGGAGGCCCCCCTCCCTTTACCGGAAGCTTTTTTCTTCGGCCGGACTCACCGGCGTCGGCTGCCACGGCTGGCTGGCGCCCGGGCTCGCCGACGCGCCCGCCGCGCTCGAACGTCAGTGACCTGAGGCGCGGCGCAGGTCAGCGCCGCAGACGCGGCGCCAGAGTCGCAAGCCTCAGATGTCGAAGGTCACGCCCTGGGCGAGCGGCAGTTTCTCGCCGTAGTTCAGGGTGCAGGTCTGTCGGCGCATGTAGAACTTCCAGGAGTCCGAGCCGGCCTCGCGACCGCCGCCGGTCTCCTTCTCGCCGCCAAAGGCGCCGCCGATCTCAGCTCCGGAAGTGCCGATTTTGACGTTGGCGATGCCGC
>JBGARM010000024.1:0-16298 GCA_044230215.1 Thermoanaerobaculia bacterium
TGTCCGTGCCGTGTTGGCTGGAGAGTCGCGCAACGGGTTTGGCAACACGGACGCAGATGTCGCCGCATCACTGCCCAACACGACGGGCTCGCTGGTGGCGGCGGCGGATTCCGTGGCGCTCTGGCGGACCCTCTCGCTCATCCGCGGCGCCGCGCCGGCGGTGATCGCGCGCACGAGCTCCGCGGCCGAAGTGCCGGCGCGGGCCACCGGATGCTCCCCGGTCAGGAGCTCATAGAGCAGCACGCCGAGGGCATAGACGTCGGTGGCGGTGGTGATCGCTCCGTCCTCGAGTTGCTCCGGCGCGGCGTACTCGGGGGTCAGCGCCTGCGCGGCGGTGAGCGTGCGGCCCACCGCCTCGCCCGACGCCTGGTCGACGAGCGTGGCGATGCCGAAGTCGAGGAGCTTCGCGCGCCCGGCGCGGTCGACGAGGATGTTCGACGGCTTGAGATCGCGGTGCACGACGAGGTTGGAGTGGGCAAAGGCGACCGCGTCGGCGACCTGGAGAAAAAGCTCGAGCCGGTCGCGCACCGGGAGACGATGGGCGTCGGCGAAGCGGTCGATCCGGTCGCCGTCGACGAGCTCGAGGACGAGGTACGGCTGGCCCGCGGAGGACACGCCGGCGTCGTAGAGGCGCGCGATGCCGGGATGGGAGAGACGCGAGAGGATCGAGCCCTCGCTGCGGAAGCGCTCCGTGCCGCGCTCGTCGAGGAGCGACGGGTGAAGCAGCTTCACCGCGACGTCGCCCTCGAAACGCCCGTCGCTCCGTCGCGCCCGCCAGACGGTGCCCATGCCGCCCGCGCCGATCCGTTCGACGAGCTCGTAGGCGCCGAACGTCCGGCCCTCGAGCAGGACCGGCGCAGCCCCGGCCGACAGCTCCAGGAACCCCGAACGCGAGGCGCGATCGTGCTCCGCGAGATGCCGTTCGAGCGCCGCGGCGAGGTCGGGGTCGCGCTCCCGCAGCGACCTCACGAGCTCATCGCGCGGCTCCCCCTCGAGCTCGAGCGCCTGATCGAGCAGGGGAGACAGCCGGCTCCAGAACGACTCATCGACGAAGGCCACGGTCTGGGAATCGTAGTCGAAGCGCGGATCCCGACGCGACAGCATCTCGCCCGGCCTTTTCGAGCCCTCGTGTCGCCTTCCCCGTGTCGTTCTCGATCCTTCCAGAAAGCCGCTCCTTTCGAGACCTTCGAGATCGACGAACCGGGCGCGGCGCCTGCAAAGGAGAAACGATGCGAACTCACTACCGCAAGGACCGATCCAGGCTGCCGGGAGTCGTGCTCGCGGCGACGACGGCGACGGCCTTCCTCGTGTCCGCAGCCGGGGCGGAGTCCGCCGCCGGCCTCTCGCCGATCCGCGCGCAGCGGATCGCCAATCAGAGCGTCACCAGCTTCCCCGCGCAGGCGAACGATCACTTCGCCTGGTCCCTCGCAACGGGCGACTTCAACGGCGACGGCCGCGACGAGCTGGTGACCGGAATCCCGGAGGACGACGGCCCGACGACGGCCCTCGTGACCGACGGCGGCGCCCTGATCGTGAGCCAGTACTTTCCGGCCACGGGCCTGGATCCGGTGAAGTTCGTGCGCCAGTCGGCCGGGCTCGACGCGCCGGAACCCGGCGACCGGTTCAGCGGTGGAGGTCTGGTTCGCCTCGGAACGCTGGCGTCGTGTGATTTCAACAACGACGGCTTCGACGATCTCGCGGTGGGGATTCCTTCGGAGGATGTCGGCGCGAATGACGCTGCCGGCGCGGTCCAGACCCACTATGGAAGAGCGAGCTCCTTTCCCGGCTTCGGCTCCGAATTCTTCACCCAGAACACCTCCGGCATTCCGGGAGACTCCGAGGGTGTCGACTTTTTCGGCAACAGTCTCGCGTGCGGCGACTTCAACGGCGACGGTTACGCTGACCTCGCCATCGGCGTCCCGGGCGAACGCATCGGCTTCGACAGCGCCGATGCCGGAATGATCGACATCCTGCCCGGCTTCTCGAACGGACTGGCCTCGGACTCCGCCTATCTGATCGATCAGGACGTGAGCGGAGTCGGAGGCGCGGCCGAGGCCTACGACTTCTTCGCCTGGAGCCTGGCGGTGGGGAACTTCGACGGCGACGCCTACGATGACCTCGCGGTCGGCATCATCGGGGAGGATGACGTCGGCGCGGTTCAAGTCTTCTTCGGCAGCGCCTCGGGCTTGAACGGCGCGCGCGATCTGTTCCTCTACGACGAAGACCTGGGCGGGACGCGCGAAGCGAACGACTACTTCGGAGAGGTGCTCGTCACCGGCGACTTCAACGGCGACGGGTACGACGATCTGGCGATCGGCGTGCCGCGGGAAGAGGCCGGCACGACTGGCGGCGACGTCGACTCCGGCGAGGTGAAGGTTGCCTACGGCGCTGCCGGTGGGTTCGATCTGCTGCTTTCGCAGCGCTTCACCCAGGACGTGATGTCGGGAGGCGAGACGTCCCAGGCGAACGACAATTTCGGTGCGGCGCTCGCGGTGGGTGATTTCAATCGAGATGGTCGCGACGACCTCGCGATCGGCGCTCCGGGCGAAGGCATCGCGACCGCCGGTGGACAGGACGGCCACGTCACGGTGATGCTGGGGAAGCCGCTGGGTCTCGATCGCCTGGCCGCCCGGGGGATCATCGCCGGATCGAGCGGCATGCCCGGCAACGTCAACGAGCACGACAAGAACTTCGGCCGGGCGCTCGCCGCCGGCGACTTCGACGGCGACGGTCACGACGACCTCGCGATCGGCGCGCCGTTCGAGACCGCGGCCGGCCTGGGCGATGCCGGCGCCCAGACGATTCTCTACGGCTCGCTCTTCGCCGACGGCTTCGAGACCAACAACGCAACCTACTGGTCGGCCGTAGCTCCATGAACCGCAACATGCACGAAAATTCCGTCGCGAGGGGCACAGGCGGCCTTGGCCGCGGGGCGCAGGAAGGGCGGGCGGCGCAGGAGAGCCCGACGGCGATGCCTCGGGTCGTGGCGAAGTACCGGCACGCGTTGCCACAGACGAGCGGGAACTTCTTCCTGACGGATGGCGGAATCGAAACGACGCTGATGTTTCTCGACGGTCTGGAGCTCCCTCACTTCGCGGCATTTCACCTCTTTCGAACGCAACGAGGTGAAGATGCACTGAGGAAGTACTATCGCAAGTACGCACAGATCGCGCGAGAGCGCCGATCCGGCCTGGTACTCGAAACCGCCACCTGGCGGGCCAACGGGGACTGGGGCGACAAGCTCGGATACACCGCTGACGAGCTCGCCGAAGTAAATAGGGCGAGCGTCGCCATGCTCGCGGAACTCCGCGCCGAGTACGAGACCTCGGATGTGCCCATCGTCATCAGCGGATGCATAGGCCCCCGCGGGGATGGGTACGTGCCGACCGAGCTGATGTCGGCGGCGGAAGCCGAGGACTACCACAGCCGACAAGTCGAGACCTTCGCTGGCACCGCCGTGGATCTGGTCACCGGCATTACGATGAACTACGTTGAAGAGGCCGTCGGTTTGGCCTGCGCCGCAGAAGACGCTGAACTACCGGTCGTCATCTCGCTGACGGTCGAGACCGACGGCCGACTGCCAACCGGGCAAACCCTCGGCGAGGCGATCGAGCAAATCGACGCCGAAACAGGCGGCTATCCCTCCTACTTCATGATCAATTGCGCTCACCCGAGCCACTTTGTCTTCGCCGTCGACGGAGACCATCTCTGGAAGGATCGCATTCGCGGCCTTCGTGCGAATGCGTCCAGCATGAGCCATGCCGAATTGAACGAGGCACTCGAACTGGACGCAGGTGATCCCGAGGCGCTCGGGCGGGACTATGCCTTGTTGAAGGGCCGTCTATTGAGACAGCTGAACGTCTTCGGCGGATGCTGCGGCACCGATCATCGTCACATCGATCAGATCGCAGCGGCCTGTCTGCCGCTCTTTCTCGGCGGGGCCTGACCCGGTCCACTCAGGCGCCCCGATGTCGGAGACTGCCTGCAGCGGTCATAGCGGCTGGACGGTCGCCGCCGCACCACCCGCGGACGATCCGCCCGCCGAGGCCGAGCCTGGCTCCGGCGCAAAGACGCTGCCGCGCACCCGCTCCATTCCTGGGCCTCGAGCGAGGATCCGGAGCCGGTGCGCGGCACACTCAGGCACCGCTCACGACTTTCAGCAGACGCAGCCCGGGCCGCAGTTGCAGGCGTTGCCGCAACGGCAGCCGGCGCGGCGCGCGGTCTGGGCGGCCTGGCAACCGCAGGTGCAGGTCTTCCCGGCGCAGGTATCGCAGGTGCAGGTCTTCGAGTCGGTCTTCATGATGTTCTCCTCGTGGGTGGCGTTGACGTCGTTGTCAACGAGGAGAACGATCGCATCCGGAGACAGTGCGGAGATTGGACGAAGCCGCCGAATCCGTTGAACGAACTGGCTGTCTTGCGCGGCGCCATGGAAGCGAGCGCCGGGAGGCCGTCAGATCGACAGTCCGGGGTCGCCCTCGAGAACCGCTGTCTTGAGCCGCGGGCGCTCGCCGCTCCTCCACAACGCAGCCGTGTGCAGGACCCGATACCGGAGCGGTCCGCCGTCCGCCCTTTCGCTGCGCGCGATTGGACGCGGAATGCAGACGAAGTCGGTGCGCATCTCATCGGCCGTCAATTGGACCTTCGCGTAGCCGTGTGCTCCCAGATCGACGAACTCGAGGTGCGGAGCGAGATCCGGGTTGGATAGCGACCGCGCGCGCGCGAGGTCGAAGCTCTTCGCATACTCGAGGCAGGATCGGACGCCGTGCCGGAGCAGCATGTTGTGGGTCCAGTCCGGCGGCCCCGACGGTTTGTCCGCGAGAAGCAGCGGTCTGAGCGGCGCGTCCTTCGGGAGATTGTGCTCCAGCGCTTCCATGCCGCCCGGGCTGGTGAGCGAGGCGCCGACGAAGCTCAGGCCGACGGGCTCGAACTTGCCCGGTGGAAGCTCGGCGGCCGCATAGCCGGCCCAGAAGCTGTGGAGGTCACCCGAGACGATGGCGAAGCCCGACACTTCTTCATCGTGCACGAGCTGGTAGATCTCGGCGCGTTCCATGAATGCGTTGCCGTAGTCGGCGGGTCCCATGACTCCGTACCCACCGTCCGCGGGCCAGGCCTCCTTCGTGAGACCCGGGGGCAGGTTCTGCGGGTCGGCGCGTTGCTCGAACGTGCCCTGGGAACTGGCCCAGATCTTCCACACCGCCGTCGAGCTCCGGAGCTTCTCCTTGAACCACGCCTTCTGCTCCGCCCCGAGGATCGTCTGCGGCGGCGCGTCCCGTTGCGGGTTGGGGACGTGCGCGTCGTTGAAGCGGATCTCCGCCGGAGGATGGCCGCCGTTCGCGGCGCGCCCGCCGTCCAGAATCCGCATCAGAACCTCGGGAGACATCGGAAACTCGTCGCCGCCGAGCTTCCCCAGCGACGGATCGCTGAAGCAATCCGCGCTGCGGTAGCTGTGCTGGTCGGTGATGATCACGTCCAGGTTCCGGCCATAGCGCAGCGTCCGGTAGGCCTTGAGGCTGTGGATCGCGGTCAGGTTGTTCGGTTCCATCCCCAGGCCGTTGCCGTCGAACTCCGTGACGGGAACGCCGTCCTTTACGGCGGGCGGACCGAACTGGTCGAGCGACCCGCTCGGCGGCGCGACGCGCGCGGGGATGTATTCGAACCAGGCCTGATTCGCCGCGATCTTGATGCTCGGGGCGGGCTGCTCGAACTTTCCCGCCTTGACGGTGCTCTGCCAACCCTGCCAGGAGAACTCGTGGTTGTCCCAGATGCAGACGAACGGCCACCGCGCGCGCGCGTCCTGGAGGTCGGGATCGGCGAGATAGCCCTTGTAGATCGCGCGGTAGCCCTCGACGGTCAGCGGGATGTGGAAGTTGCCGACCTTGCGGCCGTCCGGAATGCGCGCGACCTCATAGATCGTGCGGTCGTAGCGGGTCTTCACCTCGTCGGGATACTCGACGACCTCGTAGATGAAATCGCCCAGGTGCAGCACGAAG
Source organism: Thermoanaerobaculia bacterium (assembly GCA_044230215.1). GTDB lineage: Bacteria > Acidobacteriota > Thermoanaerobaculia > Multivoradales > JAGPDF01 > JAGPDF01. Next base: position 5,991 of record JBGARM010000024.1, read on the forward strand.
CCGAGCCGGGAGGCTTCGGGCGCGCGTTCGTCCTCGTAGATCATTCGCCGGTAGGCGTTGAGCTTGCCCTCGTTGATGTCCTGACAGCTCACGAAGGCGAAGTTCACCGTGCGGGGATCTTCGGCCAACGGCGCGGTGATCGTGCGGCCGACCCGGCTGCCGTTGCCGTCGGCATCGGTGAACCGGTACCAGTAGGTGCGCGCCGGCTCTAGCCCGCCGATCAGCACGCGCGCGGTCCAGTCCGCGGCGAGGGAGACCGGCGCCTTGGCGTGCGCTACGACCCGGCGGAAGGCCTCGTCGTCGGCGACCTCGACGGTGAGGAGCTCGCGCGTGCCCTGGGCGAATGGACGCCTCGTCCACAGGATGACGCTCCTCGGGTCTGGATCGCCCGAGGCGACCCCTTGCGGATAGAGATCCCGCCGCTCGTGCCAACGGACACGCGAACCGCGGACCGGACCGGCCCACGCGAGCGAGGCACCGATGGCTGCTGCAGCCTTGAGAAAGGATCGGCGGCTCAGGCTCATCGCTTCGCTCCGTTCAGGCGGTCGTTGATACCGCTAGTACGCAACTACAGCGGTTAGGTTGCGGGCGACCCGCCGGCGCGGAGCGAGAACGCGCCCGGTGACAGCGCGGAGCGCGCAGGCAGTCGAAAACGAGGAATTGGCTTCGTGGTTGCCCATACAGTGGCGAGTTCGAACGCAGTATGGGATTCGAACCGCATTTACGCCTGGCTCCATGAAGTCGCGGCGCTGAGGCAAGCGGCTTGAGAATCAGCGACTTCGAGCCATTCTCTTCCGAAGCACCGGTCCCTCTCGACCTGCGGGTTCCGCGCGCTCTCCGATCGCCGTATCGGGGGCGCTACAGGGGCTTTTGCTGTATTTCTGCGGCCCCTTGTTGCGTTGCGCCGGCTGTTGAAATACGGTGCCCTGCGACAGTTCCCAATCTCAGGATAGGCCTCCGCGTCGGCCGACCAGGCATATGAAATCACCTGCAACGAAAAGACCTTCAAAACTCGGTGTTGCAACGACCGGAGCAGCACCTAATCCGGGCGCGACCGAGTTTGAAGTCAACAACTGGACCCTCTCCGATTTTGTCTTGAGTCAGCTGGTCCCAATCGTGGGGGTGCATCCTTATCCACTCAACGAATTGATGCTGATGGCTGGCACTGTCTGCAGGTTTCGGCCAACTCATCTCTTCGAGTGGGGCACCAACGTGGGCACGTCGGCTCGGATCTTCCACGAGGCTGCTCGGTACTTCGAGATTCCGCTCGAGATCCACTCGATAGATCTACCGAGCGAGGTCGGGCATCTCGAACATCCGGGAAGCCGGCGTGGCGAGTTGGTGAGGGGGAAGCGGGGGGTCTCTCTTCATCTTGGCGATGGCCTGGAAACGTCTCTTGCGATCTACCGGACGCTGCCCCAGGGCTGTCGTGTGCTCTTTTTCGTGGATGGCGATCACAGCTATTCGTCGGTAAGGCGGGAACTGGAGGAAATCCTCACTCGTGTTGCTGAACCAAGGGTCTTGCTGCACGACACTTTTTTCCAGTCGTCAGATTCCGGATACAACCTGGGCCCTCATCTCGCGATTCGGGATGCACTGGGGAGTCTTCCGGCGGACAGGCAACTGCGAATGATCGAAACCAAGACCGGCCTGCCGGGTATGACCTTGTTGTATTGACGATGAGGGCCATTCTCACCGGCGCGGTAGGAAATCTGGGTAGCCATTTTCTGGAAGCCGCGAGTTTTGAGTGTCTACCGGTGTCGCGCGGCGCCTGAAACTCATAGAAGGACATCCAGGCTGCAGGGTGCGGTGGGGCCGCGGAGCCCTCGGTCGGCAAGACGAGGTGCTCTCGACCTCCTTCCGACCGACCGGGTCGGCTATATTCCCTCCCCAGTGTCACTTGCCCAGCGCCAGGCCGTCGAGCTCGACTGCGACGTGGTGGTCGTCGCCAACCACCACCGGAGTCCGCTCGTCCTCGCCGACCTAGTCGAGGTGCCCCATCGGGTCAGTCTCACGCCAGATGCCGAGCTACCGGCAGGCTTTCGCGCCCGCCATCCCTACGGCGACTACAACCCGCTCGGCGCCTACCGCTGCTTCGTCGGGCACCAGCAGGCGCTGGCGACGGGAATTGGCCGGCCGCTGCTCGTGCTCGAAGACGATGCCGTCGCGGTGGCGACGGACTGGCTCGACCTGGTGCGCCTGTCGTTGCCACTGCTCGCCCGCTTCGAGGCCGTTTCGCTGCACGGGCGCGACTTCGACCGCAGTCGCATGGAGTCGATCGGCATGCTGGCCGGTCGTCGACTGTGGGCGCCGCGGCTGGATCCGCTCGCCGACGTCTGCCGCGTGCTCGGATCGCTCGCCTACCTGATCGACGCGGCCGCCGCCGAGCGGTTCTGCTCCCTGCGCTACGACGGTCTGCCCGTCGACCTCCTGCTCGCGAGCCGGTTCCGCTTCGCCCTCCTCGATCCGAGCCCGTTCGCCCACGACCGCCGCCAAGGAAGCCTCATCGGATGACCCCGCTGGACCTCGCGCCGCGGGTCGGCAAGTCGGCACGGCGGCGGTTGCGCATCCTCCTGGCGTCGATGAAGTGGGACTATGGGAAGCGCGAGCGGGGCCTCTCGTTCGAGCACCAGACCTTCTTCCCGGCGCTCGGCGAGTGGGAGCGCACCGCGGCGTTGCGGCACTTCGACTTCATGGCGTTGGCGCAGCGTCACGGAGTCGCTCGCATGTCGGAGATGCTGCTCGAGGAGGTCGATCAGTTCGCTCCCGATCTCCTCGTCGGCGTCTGGTTCGACGCGAGCTGCGATCCACGACAGGAGACGCTCGCCGAGATCGGCCGCCGCTACCCCTGCGTCACCCTCGGTTGGTTCTGTGACTCGCACTGGCGCTACGAGGGCTTCGACCGCCGCTGGGCGGAACATCTCGACCTCGCGGTGACCACCTCGCGGCGGGCCTGGGAGCGCGGCCAGCGGGACGGACTCGGTCCGCGCTACGTGCGGTCGCAGTGGGGTGCGGCTCCCGGCTATCGCCGCCTGCCGGACGTGCGGCGCGACATCGACGTGTCCTTCGTCGGACAGCCGCACGGCGACCGAAAGGAAGCGCTCGCAGCACTGCGTCGGTGTGGTCTCTCGGTGGAAACCTTCGGGACCGGCTTCGAGCGCCGACTCACGTTCGACGAGATGGTCGCCGTCTTCAACCGCAGCAAGGTGAATCTCAACTTCGCGCGCTCCCACGACGGCAGCGTGACCCAGATCAAAGCGCGTGTGTTCGAGGTGTGTGCCTGCGGCGGGTACCTGCTCTCCGGCGACGCCGAGGACCTCGCCGACTACTACGCTCCGGGGCGTGAGATCGACTCGTTCACCGATGTCGACGAGCTGATCGAGAAGGCGCGCCTGGCGCTCGCCCGGCCAGGCGCGAGGAGGTGGCCGCGGCGGCGTGGCGGCGAACGCAGCTGGAACACGGCCTCGCCGGTCGGTTCGAGCGACTGCTCGTGGCGGCGGGAACCCTGGAGCAGGACCCGCCGGCCGCATCTCTTGCGAGCGGCGACGAGCGCAGGCCAGACGTTTCGGGGGCAGGCAGAGGTCGCAGCGGTGGCGCCACCGGCAAGGAGCCCGCGAGCCTCGTGGCGCGCCGCGCACGGCGGGGCTCGTCGGCGGTGTCGATCGTCGTCTGCACGCACGACGACAGCCGGTTTCTCCCCGCCGCGCTCGCGAGCTGTCTCGCCCAGGAGGTAGAGACGGAGGTACTGGTCGTCGACGACGGCTCGCGCGCGCCGCTGGTGCCAGAAGCGCGTGCGCGGCGCGCTCGGCGGGCGGTGCGCCGGCGGGGCCGCCGGCGGCCTGGCCGCGGCGCGCAACACGGGCATCGCCGCCGCCCGCCACCAACTGATCGTTCCGCTCGACGCCGACGACTTCCTCTACCCCGGAGCGCTCACCGCCCTGGTCGACGGCCTGGGCGACGCCGACGTCGCCTACGGCAACCTGACGGAAGGCGGTAGGGTGGTGTGGCCAGTCACGGCGCCGCTCGAGCGCGAGCACTTCATCCCCTCCAATCCGCTGTTCTGCTCGTCGCTCTTCCGGCGCGATAGCTGGGCGGCCGTCGGTGGCTTCGAGGTGCGGCCGGAGGCGCACTACGAGGACTGGAATTTCTGGGCGCGCCTGTTCCGGGCCGGCTGCCTTTTCCGCTACGTGCCGGTCCTGGTCTACAACCACACCCCGCGGCCGGGGAGCATGCTGCGCCAGCTCGACGGCCGCGGTGCGGCGCTGGCGCGAGCCGCGGTTGCCGGAGTTCTCGCCTGATGCGGGTGGGGCTTCTCGTGATGGCCACCGGCTCCTACGCCCGGTTCGCGGCGCCCTTGTGGGACTCGGCATGGCGCCACTTCCTGCCCCAGGCGGAGCGCAAAATGATCGTCTTTTCCGACCGCCGCTGCGATTTGCCGGGAGCCGAGTGGGTCCGTCAGCCGCACAGCGATTGGCCAGGGCCGACCCTCCGCCGATATCACGCCTACCTGCGCGCCCGGCGGCGGTTCGCCAGCTGCGACTACGTCTTCTGCTGCGACGCCGACATGCTGTTCGTCGATCGCGTGGGGGAAGAGGCGCTGGGGGATCTGGTGGCCACGGCTCATCCGGGGTTCTTCGCCTCGGCCCGCACCGAGCTTCCCTACGAGCGCCGTCCCGCCTCGCGCGCCTTCGTGTCGACGGAGGAGGGTGGCCGCTACTTCGCAGGGGCCTTCGTCGGCGGACGGCGCGAGCGATTCGTGGCGCTCGCTCGCGCCGTGGCGGCGATGGTCGACGACGACGAGGCCGCCGGGATGGTCGCCGAGTGGCACGATGAGAGTTACCTGAATCGGTACCTCGCCAGCACGCCGCCCACCGTGGTGCTCTCTCCCGCCTACTGCACTCCCCAGACCTGGTCGCTGCCGTTCCCGCCGCGCCTTCTTGCGCTCGACAAAGTCCACGCCAGCGAGCGGCAATCGATCGCGACCGGCGATGGCGCCCTGCCGGGAAGACGCCAGCCGCGATCGGCCGGAAGATCGGGGCCGGCCCCCCGAACGTCCGCGCGCGGAACCGGCCGTTCGGTCGCGCGCCCCACATCGCGCGTCTCGATCGCCGCCGTGACGGTCACCGACCGCCCACACCTCCTCTCGCGCGTGCTCGCGGCGCTCGCGGCGCAGCGGCGCCGCCCCGATGCCTGGCTGGTGTTCGTCCACGCCGACGGCGAAGGCGTAGACGCCTTCTTCAACCTCGAGGAACGCGCGCGGACGGCGGGAATCGCGACGACATTCGCGCGCCGCCGCCGCGAGCTTTCGCGCGGTTGCCTGCGAAACGAAGCGATGCTCCGTGCCGAGCCGTTCGGCATCGCGGCAGTGGTCGAGGACGGCGACGAGTACGGGCCGGACTACTTCGCACTTCTCGCGGAGTCGGTGGCTGCCCACCCCGAAGCCGATCTCTTCGGGATCCGGGAGCACGACGTCGCCTTCGGTCCAGAGATTCCGGCGGCTGACGGCGTTCTCATGCACGATCGGCGACGCGTCGAGGGCGGCAGGGTGATCGCTGGCGACCGCGTCACCTGGTGCTGTCCGGCGACCCTGGCGGTGCGCTGCGCCTCCTGGCTGCGGCTGGGCCTCCGTTACGAGGACGTGACGGGAGGCGAGGAAGAGCCACTGTGGCAGGCGGCCGAGGCGGGTGAGCTGGTGCTCGTGCGCCGACCCGCGGTGAGCTTCTGCGGGTTGGAGCGGGTGCGCGCCGACGGCCTCGGCGGGTCGTCCACCAACGCCGGCGCTGCGGCGCTCGAGCCGCGGCAATCCGGCGACCTCCAGGGCGCGGCGCTCGTTGCGGCAGGCGCTGCGTCTTCGAGCGGTTCGCCGGGCCTGTCCATCGTCGTGCGGCGGGCCGGCGCCGGCGCCACAGGAAGCACACTCCCCGGGCTCCTGGTCGAAGACCCGGAACTAGCGCCGGGTACCATTCAGATCCGCGGCCCCGGCGGGCATGTGCTGCAGGTGATCCGTTTGCTTCCCGAGGCGCTCCCGTGCCGCACGGCCGGCCTGGAAGTGGTGCCGGTAGAGGGTGGCTATGTCGTCTACGACCCCAGGCGCGATCGCGTGCACTTCCTCAACGGTACCGCCAGCGTGGTGCTGGAGCTCTGCACGGGAGACAACACTTTGGCGCAGATTGCGGATCTTCTCGCCGACGTCTACGGCGGCGCGCTCACCGAGGACGGAGTGCGCGACGCGGTGCATCGCCTGAGGGAGGAGGGACTCGTCGAGCCATGAGCGCCCTTCTGCGCGAGCTCGACGGCGCGAGGCGATTGCGGCGAGCGCCGAATCTCGACATTCGACCGCTTCCGGATGGCTATGTGGTGTATCAGCCGGCGCGCGATCGCGTCCATTACCTCAACGCGACGGCGGCGCTGCTTCTCGAGCTCTGCGACGGCTCGCCTCGCATAGCCGACCTGGCAGATTTGCTGGCCACCGCCTACGGTGTCGACGACGTGCCCGCCGGCGAGGTCGTGCGGTGTCTCCACCTGCTCCTCGCGGAGGAGTTGCTCGCGTGAGCTCGCGCCGCACGGTACGGCTGCTCGCTTGCGAGATCGAGCTGGACGTCGACTGCGACCGGCTCGAGCGCGGTCTGGGCTGGGTGGCGACCCACGCGCTGCAGAGCGAGCAGATCCTGCGGCGTCATCGGCTCACCGTTCGGCGCCGCGACGAGGCCTACTGGATCGAGTGCGACGGCGAGCCGATGGGCCGCGAGCCTGGTCCCGGCGAGGCGGCGGTGCGGCTGTCGAGACTCGCGCACGAGCTCGCGTTGGCCGCGCTGCCCGATGCTACCCGGCTACATGCTGGCTGCGTCGACAGCCCCTCGGGGCGCTTTCTCGTCGTCGGTGAGCGCGGCACAGGCAAGACGACGCTGCTGACGCGCCTGATGTTCGAAGGGCTCGCCGTGCGTGGCGACGAACTGGCGCTGCTCTGCGCCGGCGAGGTGACTCCCTTTCCGCGCCGCTTCCGGCTTCGTCCGCCGACCGGCCGCCTGGTGCCGCAGCTGACCGGCGTTCCGGGCTGCCTGGCGAGCGAGGACGACGCTTGGGGAGGGATCACCTTCGTCGATCCCACCGCCGTGGGCGCCGAGTGGCGGATCGCCGCTGCCCCGGTGCGGGCGATCTTCTTCCTCGACGCCGCCCACGGCGGGGGCTCGCGGCTCGAGACCTGCCCGCGGATCGACGCGGCGCGCCTGCTGATGACGCAGTCGGGCCCGCCGGCTAGCGGCGCGAGACGGTGGCTGGGCGACGTGTGTGCGCTCGTCGCCTCGGCGCTGTGCTACCGTCTGGCGATCGGCAATCTCGATCAGGCCGTGGAAGCTCTGGGTGCGGTCCTGGCGCCGCTCGAGGCTGCCGAGGCGTAAGGCGAGGAGGCGCATCGTGACGCAGGAGAAGCTCGAACATATCCTGTCCAAGGTCGCTCCCGAGCGACGGGAGTTGCTGCGCCAGATGCTGCTCGCGCCGGTCTGGCTGCCGCCGCTCGTCTCGTCGTTCTCGATGGCGACGTTGTCGACCTACGAGGCGCGCGCCCAGGGCTACAACATGTCGTAAGCGCCCGCCGCCGCCTCCGTGGAGCTGCTCGCATTGGGCAAGGCAGCAGGAGCGGGCCGTCCTCGCCGAGGAATCGGGCAGAGCCTCAGCTTGCGCTCGGCATTCAGGAGGCGCCTCACGAGCCAGGGCAGGTCAGAGTCCGTTCCGCTGCTCAGTGCCTGCCTGATCGCGCGCGACGAGGCGGCCCATGTCGCCGACTGCCTGCGGTCGCTCGCCGACCTCGTCGACGAGGTCGTGGTGGTCGACACGGGCTCGCAAGACGGGACCGTGGCGCTCGCGCGCGCCGCGGGAGCGCGGGTCTTCCGCGTGCCGTGGCGCGGCAGTTTCGCCGCGGCGCGCAACGAGTCGCTGCGACGGGCGCGCGGCCGCTGGGTGTTGTACATCGACGCTGACGAGCGGGTAGTGGCTGGCTCCCGGCGCGACCTGGAATCCTTGCTGACCGATCCGCAGCTCGTCGCCTGCACGGTTCGGTTCCGGCCGGTGACGGGGTACACGCGCTATCGCGAGCGGCGCCTCTTTCTCCGGCATCCCCGGATTCGCTTCGAGGGTGTGATCCACGAAACGATCGGGCCCTCGCTGCAACGCGTTGCCACGGCCGACGGGCTGAGCATCGGCAGCAGCGAAGTCGCCATCGACCACCTCGGGTACGACGGCGATCTGGCGCGCAAACATCGTCGCAACCTGCCGCTGCTGCGCCGCCGGCTGGCCGGTGACCCTCTGCACGTCTACAGCTGGCACGACCTCGGTTGCGCGCTGGAAGCCCTGGGGGACGAGGCGGGCGCCGAGTCCTGCTTTTGCAGTGGCATCGAGGTGGTCCGCGGCAAGCGCGTCCCGGCGGAGACCGACCTCCTGCCCTTCGTCGATCTCGCCCGACTGCGCGAGCGCCACGGGGACGACGTCGGTCCGCTGCTCGAGGAGGCCGGCGAGCGGTTTCCAGGACATCCATTGCTGCTCTGGCTGGAGGCGCGACATCTCGTCGGCCGTGGGCTCCATGAGGAGGCGATGCCGGGGCTCGAGCGGCTCGCGGCGATCGACGCGCGGAGCTTCTGCGACGCCGGCATCGCCTTCGAGCAGCGGATCCTGACCGAGCTCTGCCACGAGGCGCTGGGCAGCAGCTGCTGGGCGCTCGGGCGCTTCGCCGCCGCCGCCGCGTGGTACGCGCGGGCGGCGGCGGCGGCGCCGGAGCGGCTCGACTACCGGGTCAAGGCGGAACTGGCTGCTTCACGCGCGGCGACGCCGGAACGCCATCAGCCACCTTCCACGCAGAGCTAGCGCGCGCCGCCGCCAGCCCGGAGGGAGGCTGGCGTTGGCGATGCAGCGCTCGGTGTGCCGACGCGCGGTGCGGTCGGGCACGAGGGGTCCCGGCAGGGAGGGGCGCAACGCGAGCAGCCGCTCGGCACTGGCGACGAACGCCGCACCCACCCGAGTCAGGCCGGCCTCGTCGAGCGCCTCGGCAACGCCGACCCAGGGGACCCGTTCCCCGTGCTGGCGGCACAGCAGAGTGAGATCGTGCAGCGCGCGAAGCGGAAGTACCGCGCGGCGATGACCGAAATCGCTCACTTCGGCGTGCAGCATCAGGTGCAGGAGCTGGTCGCGTGGCGAAGGGACGAGGCCCCGCCAGTGCACGGCCGGGGCGGGAACGGCGTCACGGCGCACGCGCGCCGCCGGCAGTGCGACGTCGACGGCGCCGGAACCGAGCGCCCAGTGCAGCTCGATCGGGGCGGGCGCGCCCGGCTGCACGAGCGGGCAGTAGTGGTGATGCGACCTTCGGTACCACCCTAAGCTTCGGGGCCTACTCTCGTCGACTCCGGCGTCGTCCGACGGCGCGTAGCCAGCGGCGCGCAGAACATCCACCGCAGTGTCGATCGATTCCTCGGCGACGAGCAGATCGAGATCGCGAAGCTGGCGTTCGCCGAGGTCGCTTCCGTCCGCGAGCAGAAGTGCCGCGCCTTTCAGCAGGACCGGCTCGATGCCAGCCCGCCGCAGCAGCGCGACCACGCCCTCGACCTGGAGGCGCAGGGCGTGATTCCGTTCGGCGTTGGCACGATGAAGATCTTCGAGGGTCAGCTCGACGGGAAGCGGGTTGCGGCTCGCGCGGGCCGAAAGGTGTCGACGCAAAGACTCGGGCACTGCGTCCACCGCGCCATGGCGGCGCAGCGCCGGCCAGAGCGCCGGCAACAGGAAGTGTTCTCGAGCGAGCTCGAGCAGCGGCGGCCAGCGAGCTCCCCCGGCGAGGTGGCTCCGGAGAGCAGCCTCGCGCGCGGGTTCGCCGGCTGGTGTCAGTGCCGCAGCGAGATCGTCGACGGCCGCGCGTCGAGCCGCCGCCAGATTCGACACCGTCGGCCCGAGCACGTCGAGGAGCAGGGCATAGGCGCGCGGGACTTCAAGCCTCAAGAGGGCCTCCAGGTGCTATGCCGAGGTGCAAGACAACGGAGCGTCGCCGCCGAGCTCGCACACCGCACAGGTCCCAACGTGGCGACGACCCGGATCTGCGCGAGCGCCGACGAGTCGTTGGGTGACGGATCTTACTTCTTGCCCGAGAAGGAGAGGGACCTGGTAGCGCGTACGGGATTCGTCTTTGCCGGGCCGTTCAGGCCCTGGCAAATCCGTAGCCCGGCAGGAGTCGTGAGTCGAGCGAAGCGAAGCTTGGTAGCGCGTACGGGATTCGAACCCGTGTTACCGGCGTGAGAGGCCAGTGTCCTAGACCCCTAGACGAACGCGCCA
>JBGARM010000250.1:0-5013 GCA_044230215.1 Thermoanaerobaculia bacterium
CCGGTACGTCGTGGGTGAATATCGACGCGCTCTTGGCCCTCTTTGGCTTGACGCGCCATGAACTGGATGACGCGGCCAAAGTCGCGGCGGCGGTGCGCCGGGTGGCGGCGGCTTCGGCGCGCCTCGGAGCGCTCGCCGAGTGGACGCAGCCGCTCGCGCGGCGCCTGCGCGATCGCGTGCTGATGCCGGTTGCCTCCCGACTCGCCCGTCCGGACGATCTCGGCCGCCTGCTCCAGGAGCCGCGAGAGAGACTGCTGGCGATCGGCCGCGGCTGAGGCCCAGCGACCCGCGGAAGCGCGGGTCTTGACGAGCTCGTAAATTCATGTCACTCTATGTGACATGAATGACTCGAAGCCCAGAACCTACTCCAGTCCGTTGCGCAAGGCGCGGGCGCTCGAGACCCGCGAGCGCATTCTCGAAGGGGTCGCCGCCTGGATGCAGCGCGATCCGCCGGGCGACTTCACGCTCGAGGCCGTCGCCGGGGAGGCGGGAGTCGAACGCCGCACCCTCTTCCGCCATTTCGCCACCCGGGAGGCGCTGCTCGAGGCCTTCTGGGTCTGGATCAATCAGCGGGTCGCTCCGCGCACCCTGCCGGGCTCGCTCGAGGAGCTCGTCGCCGCGCCGCGCGAGACCTTCGCCCGGTTCGATGCCGAGGAGGGGGTGATCCGCGCCAGCCTGCACACGCCGGCAGGCCGGGCGATGCGGATGGCCGCCGTGGCACCGCGCCGCCGGGCCTTCCGCGAAGCGCTCGGCGAAGCGACGCGCGGCGCGAGCGCGACCGAGCGCCGGCGGCTCGAAGCGGTCGTGCACGCGCTCTACAGTGCCTCGGCCTGGGAGGCGATGCGCGATTACGCGGGGGTGAGCGGGGCCCAGGCGGGGGACGCCGCCTCGTGGGCCCTGGCCATTCTCGTCGATGCCGTCCGCAGCGCAGCCGCCCGCTCCGCGCCCCGCACCTGAGAACCACTCCGACTCACCACACGAAAGGAGACCCCATGTCCTCGCCGATCCGCATCGTGCATCCCGCCGACGCCGACACCCTCTGGGTCGTCCGCGACCGCATCCGCTTCATGGGCGAGTTGCCCGGCACCGAGCTCGCCATCCTCGAAGTCGAAGTGCCGCCCGGCTCGGGGACGCCGCCGCACCTCCATGCCTCGCCGGAGATCTTCCGCGTGCTCGCCGGCGAGATCAGCTTCGCCCGCTTCGCCGAGGGGCCGCCGACCTGGACCTTGGCCGGCCCCGGAGCGGTCGTCACGGTGCCGTCGGGAGCGCCCCACGGCTACCGCAACGACAGCGCCGCACCGGCGAGCCTGCTGGTCGTCGTCGAGCGCCCGATGGTCGGATTCTTCCGCGATCTCGGCCGCAAGGAGCTTCCTCCGGCCGGCCCCCCGACCGACGCGGAGATCGCGGCCGTAGTGGCCGCCTGCAACCGTCACCAGATCACCCTTCTGGGTGGAGCGCCCGCCTGAGAGCTGGGCGACTGCCCGCGACCGATCGACCCGCAAGGAGACCACCGTGACTCGACTCCAGTCCACTTTCGAAACGCTCGACATCCGCCTCACCCGCCTGTCCGCCCAACACGGCATCCCACTGCTGCGCGTCAGCGTCGGCGTCGTCTTCCTCTGGTTCGGCCTGCTCAAGTTCTTCCCCGGGATGAGTCCGGCCCAGGATCTTGCCGCGCGCACCATCGCCGCGCTGACCCTCGGCCTCGTCCCCGGGACGGTCTCCGTGCCGCTGCTCGCGGCGCTCGAAACCGCAATCGGCGTCGGTCTGGTGTCGGGCCGTTGCCTGCGGGCGACGCTCCTGCTCCTCTTCGCCCAGATGGCCGGCACGGTCACGCCGCTCGTGCTCTTCCCGCACGAGACCTTCACCGCCTTCCCGTTCGCGCCGACCCTCGAAGGGCAGTACATCCTCAAGAACGTCGTCTTGGTGAGCGCCGGAATCCTCATCGGCGCCACAGTGCGCGGCGGCCTCGTCATCGCTGATCCAGAGGCAGCGCGCGCGGCGCGGGCCAGGGAGAGGTGCTGAACGGGCGCCTCTGTAGAGCTACTGCGGGTGGCCGGACGCGGCCCCCATCAAGGCTCCGTGGCGCTCCAGGCGGAGGTGTCGCCGGTTTCGAAGCCGTCGCCGAACAGCACCGTGAGCGGGCTCTCGAAGAAGAAGATGCCGAAGTTCCAGGCGGCGGCGAAGTCCGGGATGCCGTTGCCGTCGAGATCGCCGGCCTCGAGCGTCGGGGCGGCGTCGCCGTATCCGATCGGCCCGAGGTACGGTCCGGTCCAGGAGATGACCCCGGTCGCGCCGTTGACGACCTGGAGATGCATCGCGGAGTTGACGATGACGAAATCGAGGGTGCCGTCGAGATCGAGATCGACGACCGCGAGAGCGCGCGCGGCTTCGGGGAGGTTGACGAGCGGCGGCGTGATGACGCCGGTCTGGGGATCCAGGCCGCGGATCGTCCTGTCGGCGAGAGCGACGTAGACGCGAATCGGCGGATCCTCCACCAGCGCCGGGCGCGCCATGGCCTGGGCCTGCAGATCCCAGGGTCCGCCGAGGAGATCGCCGGTGGCACCCGAGTAGAGGGCGATCTCTCCTTCCGGGTAGTAGTAGTAGGTCATGCGTCCGAGGACCTCGTCGAGCCCGTCGCCATCGGCATCGAGCACGAGGAGTTGGCTCATGCGGTCGAAGTTCGTGTCGAGCGCCGCCGTGCGCCACTTGAGCCAGCCCGAATCGCCCTCGCGCGCCTCGATGGCCGGTCCGAGGGTCGACGCCAGGAGCTCGGGAGCCGGATCGCCATCGATCTCGGCGGTCTGCAGCGCCAGGACGGAACTGTAGGTGTCCCCGCTCCACTCCTCGGCGAACGTGAGGCCGTCGAGGCACGCCACCGGACCGTTGCCGGCGTTCGAGCCGGAGCAGAGCTCGAGCGCCGCGTCCGCATCGAGCTGCGTGCCGGTCATGGCCGCGATGCTGCCGACGGACGTCGTTTCGTCGAAGGCGCTGCGCCGCACCTCCCGCCCCTGCGCCATGTCGAGGATCACGATCTGATCCGGATCCTGATACGAGTAGGACGGGGTGGCGACGGCGACTTCCTTGACGATCCCGTCGCCGAATTCGCCCACCGCGAATCCGCCCGCCAGGATATTCGTTTCGTCGGCCGCCTTCACGACGACGTTCGATCCCCCTTCGAGGAGCCAGAGACCGTCGTTGTAGCAGCACGAATCTCCGCCCCAGAGCAGCTCGAGGTCGCCGTCGCCATCGGTGTCCGCGGCGGCGAACCGCGAGACGGAGTTCGAGTCGACGGGGTAGGACCGGATCGGGGCGCCGGTCGCTCCGACGAGAACCGAGATATCCCCGTAGTAGTGCTTGACGATGGCTTCGGCGCCAGGAGACGGATCCAGATCGGCCACCAGCAATTGCGGCGGATAGTAGTACCCCTGGATCCGCCAGAGCTCGGAGTTGGACCCGGGGTCCAGGGCTCTGGCGTCGGTGTTGAGATCGCTCGACGCCAGGATCTCGTCGCGGCCGTCGCCGTCGAGGTCGCCGAGCGCGAGCCGCGCGCCGAATCCCTCGAGATCGCCCCATTCGACAGCGAGGGAGACCCCGTCGAGAACATAGCCTCCGGTCGGGTTGCCGGCGATGGCGATCTCGAGCTGGGAATCGCCGTCGATCTGGCCGATGGCGACGTCGGTGCAGCCGAAGCCGTGGCGCACCCCCGTCTGCGTTCCGGTCGCCAGCTCGAAGCGGTAGAGCGTGTCGCTGTCGCAGACGACCGCGTCGAGCACGCCGTTGTGATCGAGATCGCCGAGCGCGACGGCGGCATTGCTCGCCGTCGCGGTGACGAGGCGAAGCAGCTCGGCTTTGGAGCCGCCATCGTAGATCCGCAGGGAGCTCTGGTAGAGCGCGGCGATGCGCGCGCCCGACGGCGTGCCGACCGCGTCCAGAGCGACGAGGGTGGACTCCTCGAGAAACGAGGTCCACGTCTGCCGGAAGAGGCCGTCGCGGCGAAGCTCGTACCAGTAGCTCTGGTTCTCCGGCGCCGCGAAGAGCTCGGCGCGGCCGTCGCCGTCGACGTCGAGCGCCTGAAGTCCGCGCGCGCCGATGCCGTACCCCAGGGGCGTCCAGGACCACCTCGAGACCGGCGTCGGATCGGCACTCAACGCCGTCGGTGCGAAGAGAATGAGGAAGACAATCCCGGCGGATACTGCTGAAAGGCGAAGCCCGATCGGCCTGGCAGGAACGGCAGGACGAGATCGAGCCGTCTTCCGGACTCGGTGAACGACTGCACGATCCGTGGTCATTCGGGAACCTCCCGGAAGCGATGCGGCTCTTCAACGGTCCATTATCCTCCGCCATGGATTGGGAATCCCGCCCCGACGGGCAGCTTCGGCTAGCATGGCGCCCGATGGACCGGAGATCCTCTGCTTCGCTGCAGCAAGCCTTCGAGCGCGCCGAGCGCGGCGACGTTGCTGCGCGCGAGGCGCTCTTCGCGCTGCTCTACGACGAGCTCCACCGGCTCGCCCACGCCCACGTCGCGCGCGCCCGCGGCGCAATGACCTGGAACACGACGACCCTCCTGCACGAGGCCTACCTCGGTCTCGCGCAGCGCGAAGGTCTCCGGTTCCCCGACGAGAACCGGTTTCTCGGCTACGCCGCGCGCGCCATGCGCGGACTCGTCATCGACGCGATCCGCTCCCGCTACACGGAGAAGCGCGGCAGCGAGGTGACCTTCGTTCCGGTCGCCGAGGCGATGCTGGCTTCGGTGGGCTCGCCCGAGGAGGTGACGCGGCTGGGCGACGCTCTGGCGGATCTCGCCCGGCTCGAGCCGGCGCTCGCCGAGCTCGTCGACCTCGCCTTTTTCTGCTGCTTCACCTTCGCGGAGGTCGCGGCGATGCGCGGCGTCACCGAGCGCACCGTGCAGCGCGACTGGGCGAAGGCCCGCCTGCTCCTCCACGGTGCGCTCGGCAAGAGCTAGCGGGCGAGATCAGCCGGCGGGGGCGGATGCTGCGGCTGCAACCGCTG
>JBGARM010000251.1:0-5009 GCA_044230215.1 Thermoanaerobaculia bacterium
AGCGCCTGCATCACCTCTTCCGCTCCGGCACCGAAATCCTCGTTCTGCCCTAGACCCTGCCGGGTTCGCCGCCCGGCACGCCGCACCCTGTCCGGAATGCGGCGGCAAAGCCGTGCTTGAAGTGAGCGGCGAGGAGCGTATGCTCCCGCCCCTGCGCGACCTGCGCTCCGCGGGAAACGTGAAGGGACAGCCCGGACGAAGCTCCGGGCACAAGGGGGAAGAAGACATGAAGACGAAGAGACTCCTGGGAGCTCTGGCGGCGATGTTCGTAATGTCGGCGATGGCTTCTGCCCAGGCGACGCGCACCTGGGTTTCGGGCGTCGGCGACGACGCCAATCCGTGCAGCCGCACAGCGCCGTGCAAGACCTTCGCCGGCGCAATCTCGAAAACCGCCGCCGGCGGCGAGATCAACGTCCTCGATCCGGGCGGCTTCGGCGCGGTGACGATCACCAAGTCGATCACCATTTCCTCCGAGGGATTCGAAGCCGGCGTGCTGGTCTCCGCAACCAACGGCATCATCATCAACGCGGGGGCGACGGACGTCATCGTCCTGCGCGGCCTGGACATCGAAGGGCTCGGCACCGGCCTGAACGGCGTCCGATTCCTCGCCGGCGGACAGCTGCAGATCGAAAATTGTACGATCAACCAGTTCACCAATTTCGGCATCAGTTTCGAGCCGGGCGGGGCGAGTCAACTTTCGGTGAGAGATACCATCTTGCGCAACAATTTCGGCACCTCTGGCGGCGGCGTCCTGCTTCTTCCGGGCGCGGCCGGCTCTGCCACCGCCAGTTTCGAAGGCGTCACCGCGACGCACAACCGAACCGGATTTCTCGTTCAGGACCGCGCCAAAGCGACGGTGCGCAACAGCACGGTGTCGAACGGTGCCTTCGGCTTCCACGTCAAGAGCACGGCGGCAGCGGCGGAACTCAACGTCGCGAACAGTCAGGCGGCCAACCAGACTGCAGCCGGTATTCGCTCCGAGGGTGCCTTGGCGACTTTGCGCCTGAGCGACTCCTCTGTTCACGACAATGGAACCGGCCTGGTCTCGATCGGCGGCGGAGCGCTGCTCTCTTTCGGGAACAATCAGATTGCCGGCAACACTACAAACGGAGCGCCAACCGGAGCCCTGTCGCAGCAGTAGGTCGCGAAGCCAGGAGTGTGGCGGAGGGGGAGGGATTCGAACCCCCGGGACCCTTGCGGGCCCAGCGGTTTTCAAGACCGCCGCAATCGACCACTCTGCCACCCCTCCGTTCGGGGCGGTCAGTCTGGCCTGTCTCGCAGCGTTGGGCTCGCTCGGCGATCGCTCAACGTACCGAAGTACGTCTCGCGATCTCCTCGGTCGCCCGCCTTGCGATACAGGCCATCCGGACCGCCCTTCGGCCTTGGAGTCTAACGACTAAGCGCCCGCCTTGCGCTCGGGCCCGTCCGGACGGCCCAGCAGCGCCTGAGTCTACTGAATCGACCGGTCACGCGGCGCGGGAGGCTCTCCGACTCGAGGTTCAGCCCTCTTTGACGATTCGCTCCAGGCCGGGGAGATAGGGGCGGAGCTTCTCGGGGATCGCGATCGAGCCGTCGGCCTGCTGGTAGTTTTCGAGGATGGCGACCAGCGTGCGGCCGACGGCGAGGCCGGAGCCGTTCAGGGTGTGCAGGTGGCGGGGCTTTCCGCCCTCGCTGCGGCAGCGCAGGTTGGCGCGCCGCGCCTGGAAGTCGCCGCAGTTCGAGCACGACGAGATTTCGCGGTAGGTCTTCTGTGACGGCAGCCAGACTTCGAGGTCGTAGGTCTTGGTCGCCGAGAAACCCATGTCGCCGGTCGACAGACAGATCACCCGATACGGCAGCTCCAGCAGCTGCAGCACGCGTTCGGCATGGGACGTCATCTCTTCGAGCTGGGCGAAGCTGGTCTCCGGCGTCGCCAGCTGGACGAGCTCGACCTTGTTGAACTGATGCTGCCGGATGAGGCCGCGCACGTCCTTGCCGTAGGAACCCGCCTCGCTGCGGAAGCAGGGCGTGTAGGCGGTATAGCGCAGCGGCAACAGGCTCTCGTCGAGCACCTCTTCGCGATGCAGATTGGTGAGCGGCACCTCGGCCGTCGGCACGAGGTAGTAGCTGGTGCCTTCGAGATGGAACAGATCCTGCTCGAACTTGGGCAGCTGCCCGGTGCCGACCAGGCTGTCGCGATTGACGATGAACGGCGGCAGCACTTCGCGGTAGCCGTGCCGGGTGGTGTGCAGATCGAGCATGAAGGAGATGAGAGCCCGCTCGAGACGCGCCGCGGCGCCGTAGTAGACGGTGAAGCGCGCGCCGGTGACCTTGGCGCCGCGCTCGAAGTCGAGAATGCCGAGATCGGTGCCCAGGTCCCAATGCGGCTTGGGCTCGAAGTCGAACGCGCGCGGCGTGCCGACGACGCGCTCGACGCGGTTCGCGGCTTCGTCGGTGCCGACCGGCACCGAGGCGTCGGGCAGGTTCGGAAAGCGGAACTCGAGCGCCGCGAGCTCGCCGTCGAGCACCGCGAGCGCAGTCTCGAGCGCCTCGAGACGGTTCTTGATGACCCCGACCTCGGCCATCAAATGCGAGGCGTCGCCGCCCTTGCTCTTCAGCGCGCCGACTTCGCGGCTCGCCTCGTTGCGCCGGCGCTTGAGGTCGTCGACTTCGGTCACTGCGCCGCGCCGCTCGGCGTCGAGGCGCTGCCACTCGTCGAGCGTCGCCGGACCCTGGCCGCGGTCGGCGAAAGCACGACGGATCTTCTCGGGATCGTTTCTCAGCAAGTCGCGCGACAGCATGGTGCGGCAAGCTTATCAACGGCCCCGGCTTCCCGCTCGTAGACTCCGGTGGATCGCGCCGATCGCAGCCGCGAGAGCGGTGAAAGGCTAGGATCGAGCGCGCAACGCCAACTGCCATGTGCCCCGACCGCGCCCTCGACCGCCCATGAGCTCGCCGCTGACGCGCGCCGGGCGCCGCCTGCCGGGCCCCGCTGAAATCGCCCGACTCGCCTTGCCCGCCGCCCTCCCGACGGCCATGCTGCTGGTGGCGATCGTCACGCTGAGACTCTCCGGCGACCGGGCCGCCACCGAGACCCTCTTCCTGGCGCTCTGGGCCGCCGCGGTCTTCACGCCTCTCGCCTGGCTGCCGACGGCGCGCGAACCGCTCCATGCGGCGCTCGCACTCGCAGCGACGGCGCTCGTAGCCGTCCTGCCGCGGTCGGGCGGCCTGCGCCCGGTGGCCGTCGCCGCGGTTCTGGCGCTCTCGGTCGTCGTGCTCGCCGCTCGCGCTCTGGCGGGACGGCCGGCACCCGGCCTGACGACCGTCGGCGCGCTCGCCCTGGCGGCGGCCTTCGTGCTGCACGGCCACCACCTGTTCGTCGATGGCCTCTCGACCAAGACGTTGGTGTTGCTTGCCTTGCTGCCGGGCGTCGCCGCGGTGGTCGCTGCGCGACTGGCGGCAAGAGGCAGGCCGGGAGCCGGCCTGGCGGTGGCGCTCGCCCTGCTCGCCGCGCCGCAGC
Organism: Thermoanaerobaculia bacterium; assembly: GCA_044230215.1. Lineage (GTDB taxonomy): Bacteria > Acidobacteriota > Thermoanaerobaculia > Multivoradales > JAGPDF01 > JAGPDF01. The sequence continues at coordinate 3,500 of JBGARM010000251.1, forward strand.
TCGCCGCCGAGCCTTGGTGGACGCTCCTCGCCTTCGCCACCGCTGCCTCGGTCGCCAGCCTCGGATCGGGCAGAACAGCGCAGTCGGCGTTGCTCGCCCTCTTCCTTTTCGCCGCCGCCACCCTGCTCGCGGGGAGCTTCCCCTGGCTGCGTGCGGCGCCGGTCGCGTCGGTCGCCGGCGCTCTGGCGACCATCGATCGGCCGGTGGCGGAGACGCCGGTGAGCGAACGCGCCGTCGTGCTGTCGCAGGCTGCTCCGCTTCATGAGGCCGAGCTCTCTGGAGCTTCGGTGCGCGGCCTGACGATCGATTCCTACCTCACCAACGGTGTCGATCTCGCCTGCGGGCAGGCGCTGGCAAAGGTCGAGTTGCTGGAGGCCGAAGACCCGACCGCACCGCGCCAGGTGCTGCAGGTTGCGTGGACTGCGACACTGCTCGCCGGGCGCGACAGCGCCGAGTGGGCCGCCGGCCGGCCCGATGTGGCGGCGCGTCTCGCCTGTCCGGCGCCGACACCCTGGGTCTCGTGGATTCCCGGCGCCGGCCGTTTCCTCGGCCAGACCACCCGCGCGCGATTCTCCCTGCCGGCGGCGCGCACCCCGCGCCGCCTGCGGATCGAACGCAGCGCGGAGCTGCCCACGGGAACCACCCTCGCCCTCTTCTTCGTGGCGACCGAAAGATGAGTCGCACCGCCTGGCAGATTCTCGCTGCCTCGGCAGTGAGCTTTGCGCTCGCGGCGCTGCTGCCGGCGTCGCCGCTCGGCGGCGTACGCGGCATACTGGTGGTGCTGCCGGTGGTCGCCGCCCTGTTCGCCTCGGTCGGCCGCGCCGCCGCCGGCAATCGGCCCTCGGCCCTCGAGCTTGCGTTGTGGGCGGGGTGGGCGGTGCTTGCCCTGCAGCACTTCGCGCTCGGGCTGCCGGGATCGTCGGCGATCGTCGCCGGCGTCGGCATCGCACTCGCCGGCGGGCGCGCCCTGACTCTCGCCGTGCGGCTGCGCCGCCGGATCGCGCTACCGGGGCTCTGGCCATTCTTCGCCCTGCCCCTGGCGCTCTATCTCTTCGCCTGGCCCTGGACGACGACGGCGCGCGCCCCTGACGGTGACGAGCCCTACTACCTGCTGCTCACCCACAGCCTCGCCCAGGACGCCGATGTGGATCTCGCCGACGAGTACCGCGACCAGGCGTGGCGCAGCTTCACGACCGTTCCGGTCGCGCCGCAGCCGGGCGATCCGACGGGTCCGCACGGCGAGATCTACTCGCGGCACAGCGCCTGGCTGCCACTCGGCCTTTCGCCGCTCTACCTGCTCGCCGGCCCGGTCGGCGCCCAGCTCGGCATGCTGGCGCTCGCCGCGGCGGCCGCGGCCGCCGGCCTTGCCGCCGCCCGGGCGCGCTTCGCCGACCGGCCGCGCGGCCTCCTCGCCGCCTGGATGCTCCTCGCCTTCACTCCGCCGCTGCTGCTCTATGCCGGCCAGTTCTGGGTCGAAGTCCCGGCAGCGCTGCTCCTGGCCCTGGGCCTG
>JBGARM010000252.1:0-5000 GCA_044230215.1 Thermoanaerobaculia bacterium
GACGAAGCTGGCGACGGGCGGCGGCGAGGATCCAGCCGGGCGCGGCCGCCCGGCCGCACCAGCCTCCGGCCGGCAAACGCAGCGCGCCACCCCAGGTCAACGGCGGAAGCTCGACGAGCGACGGGCCTCCCGCCCAGGTCAGGCGCATCGGCCGCTCGGGATTGCCGGACGAGCCGGCTCCCAACGCCGGCACCAGCGAGCTGTCGTAGGCGAACCCGGCCTCGGCGACGATGCGCAGGCGGGGATTGGCCAGATCGCGCAGCGACCATTCGGGAGCGCGAAATCCCCGCACCTCGACTCCCACCGCATCCTCGAGTACCGCCTTGGCGCGCACGATCTCCGCCCGGAAGCGCTCGCAATCGAGACTGTTGGCCCGCCAGTGATGGTAGGAGTGGCAGGCGATCTCGTGCCCCGCCGCCGCGAGCTCCCGCAGGCGTGGCGCGGTCCGCTCGGCGACTTCCCCGAGGACGAAGAAGGTCGCCCTGGCGCCGGTGCGGGCAAACTCCTCGGCGAGTTGCGGCAGCAGCCGGTCGAGCTCTTCAGGAAGGCGGGGGCGCCGCTCGGGATCGACGTATTCCGGCACCCAGCAGTTGTGGTACCACTCCTCGACGTCGACGGAGAGCGCCGGTTCGAAGCGGCCGACGAGCGGCTCGAGATCAGGAGTGCTGGTCTTCGACTTTGAACTGGATGGCGGCAAGGGCGATCCGCAGCGTGTCGATCAGCGGCCGGAAATGGCTCTGCTCGTCATTATAGATAGTCCGCACGGTGACATGACGCAGCCGGGCGCCGGCCTTGCCCGCCTTGATGAGCATCTCGGTCTCGATCGCATAGCCGTCGGAGCGCAAGTGCAGGCGGCGCGCCAGTGCACTCGACAAGAGGCGGTAGCCCGACTGGGAGTCCTCGAGCTCGAGGTCCGACATCCAGGTGAGAATCCGGGTGCCGATGTAGTTCGTCCAGTAGCGCGCCGGCGGAATGAGCCGCGCGTCCTGCAGACGGGCGCCCACCACCAGATCGACCTCGCCGCCGTCCCAGGCCGCGACCAGGCCGGGGATGTCGCCCGGGGCGTGCTGCCCGTCGCCGTCGAGCAGCAGCAGTGCCCGCGGTCCGCCAGCGAGCGCCAGGTCGATGCCGCGCCGCAGGGCGAAGCCCTTTCCCCGGTTGGCCGGCAGGACCTCGACCCGGGCGCCCGCGGCCAGAGCCTCGGCCGCGGTTTCGTCGCTGCTGCCGTCGCTGACCACCACGACATCGCGCAGGAAATCCCGCGTTCCCGCGACGACCTCGCCGATGGTCTTCGCGCAGTTGTAGGCCGGGATCACTGCGACGATGTCTTCACGAATCACGAATCGGCAACTTATAACACAGCAATTCCCGACCTTGACCTCTTGTTCTCGCCCGCGAGCTTGTGAAAAGCTCCGCACGTGCCAGAGGCGTATTTCCCTGTCATCGTAGCCTTCGTCGCCGCGTTCGCGCTGGCCTGCCTTCTCATGGCCATCTCTTGGTTCGCCGGCCACCGCAGCGGCGGGCGCGTCAAGCTCTCGACCTACGAGTCGGGACTTCCGCTGCTCGACCGGTCGCGCAAGCGGCTCTCCATCGCCTTCTTCCTGATCGCCATCGACTTCGTCGTCTTCGACGTCGAGGCCGCCTTCCTCTACCCGTGGATCGTCATCCTGCGGGAAGGGGGTTGGCCGCTCTTCGCGGCGGTGATGGCCTTCCTCGGCCTGATTCTCGTCGGCTATGCCTACGTCTGGCGGAAGGGCGGACTCGACGTCGTGGCGAAAACCCTGCGCCCGCAGAGGGGCAACTAGATGAGTTCCGGCCGCGCCGCAGCCATTCAAACCCTGCCCGAGAGCGCGGTCGAGGAAATCCTCGCTCTGCGCCCCAAGTACCCGACCCTGGAAGCCCTGACGCTGCCGGCCCTGCACATCGCGCAGCGCGCTTCGGGAGGCTGGCTGCCGGAGTCCGCGATCGAAGCGGTGGCCCAGCTCCTCGAGCTTCCGGTCGCCAGAGTCGCAGGAGTGGTCTCGTTCTATGACATGTACCACGTGCGCCCCGTAGGCCGTCATCGCATCCGCGTCTGCACCAACCTCTCCTGCCAGCTCCGGGGATCGGGCGAGATCCTCGAGACGATCGGGCAGGAGCTCGGCGTCGACGAGGGCCAGGTCACCGCCGACGGCCGGTGCTCCTACGTTCAGTTCGAGTGCCTCGGCTCGTGCGACACGGCGCCGATGATCATGGTCGACGACGACTACCACGAGAACCTGACTCCCGAGCGCGCGCGGCAGATCGTGCGGGAGCTCAAGTAGCCATGACGACCGAGAGAGTCCTGACGCGCAATGTCGGCCGGCCCGCGGCGCTCACCGTGCGCGGATACCGCGAAGGCGGCGGCTATGACGCCCTCGCCAAAGCCCTTCGCATGCAGCCCGAGGAGGTCATCGAGGAGGTCAAGCGCTCGGGCCTTCGCGGCCGCGGCGGCGCCGGCTTCCCCTGCGGCGCCAAGTGGTCCTTCGTCCCGCGCCAGAGCCCGAAGCCCAAGTACATCGTCTGCAACGCCGACGAGTCCGAGCCCGGGACCTTCAAGGACCGGCTGCTGATGGAACACGATCCGCATCAGCTCATCGAGGGCTGCATCATCGCCGGCTGGGCGGTCGGCGCCAACACGACCTACATCTACATCCGCGGCGAGTACACGAAAGCGGCCGCGATCCTCGAGGCGGCGGTGCGCGACGCCTACGACAGCGGCGTCCTCGGCACCAACGTGCTGGGCAGCGGCTTCCGCCACGACATGGTCGTCCATCGCGGCGCCGGCGCCTACATCTGCGGCGAAGAGACGGGGATGCTGGAGTCGCTCGAAGGCAAGCGCGGGCAACCGCGCGTCAAGCCGCCGTTCCCGGCCGTTGTCGGCGCCTTCGGTTGCCCGACGGTGATCAACAACGTCGAGACGTTGTGCTGCGCGACGCATATCCTGTTGCGCGGTGCCGACTGGTTCAAGTCGGTCGGCACCGACGAGCGCAACACCGGACCCAAGCTCTACGCCATCTCCGGCCACGTCGAGCGTCCCGGCACCTACGAGTATCCGATCGGCGTGCCGTTCCAGACGCTGCTCGACGGCTGCGGCGGCATGTACCGCGGGCGCGAGCTGAAAGCCTTCATTCCGGGCGGCGCTTCGGCCCCTATGATGCGGGCCTCCGACCGCGAGATCAAAATGGACTTCGACACTCTGGCGAAGGCCGGAAGCATGCTCGGCTCGGCGGCCGTCATCGTCATGGACGACACCACGTGCATGGTCCGCGCCACTCTCCGGCTGGCGAAGTTCTTCGCCCACGAGTCGTGCGGCCAGTGCACGCCCTGCCGCGAAGGCACCAACTGGATGAAGATCCTGTTGCAGCGGATCCACAGCGGCCAGGGCTCGGAATCCGATCTCGACCTCCTCGCCCGGGTCGTGCCGAACGTCGGCGGAATCTCGCTCTGCGCCCTGGGCGACGCCGCCCAGGGTCCGGTGCGTTCGCTGGTCGAGAAGTTCAGCGACGAGATCCGTGAAAACCTGCGCGCCGGGCGGTACCCGACTCCTGCACCGCGCTATTTCGACCAGGGAGCGGCCGCCTGATGCCTACCTTGACCATCGACGGACGCACGGTCGAGGTGCCGGCCGGCACGAACCTCATCGAAGCCGGGCTCAAGGTCGGCGTCCAGATCCCCCACTACTGCTATCACCCGCGCCTCTCGATCGTCGGCCAGTGCCGCATGTGCATGGTCGAAATCGAAGGCATGGGCAAGCTCCAGGCCGCCTGCTCGACGCAGGTGATGAAGGACGGAATGGTGGTGCGCACGACCTCGCCCAACGCGGAAGAGGCGCAGCGCGCGATCATGGAGTTCCTGCTCATCAATCACCCGCTCGACTGCCCGATCTGCGATCAGGCCGGCGAGTGCGGCCTGCAGGACTACTCCTACAAGCACGGCCAGGCGTTCTCCCGCTTCCGCTTCGAGGAGAAGCGCACCTATCCCGAGAAGGAGCGCATCCCGCTCGGGCCGACGGTGATGCTGAACATGAACCGCTGCATCCAGTGCACCCGCTGCGTGCGGTTCACCGAGGAGATCGCCAAGACCAGCGAGCTCGGCTTCTTCGAGCGCGGCTCGCACGCCGAGATCGGCACCTTCCCCGGCAAGCCCCTGGACAACCCGCTCTCCACCTGCGTCGTCGACATCTGCCCGGTCGGCGCGCTGACCTCGACGCGTTTCCGCTTCGCGGAGCGGGTCTGGTACCTCGACAAGAGTCCGTCGATCTGCACCGGCTGCGACGTCGGCTGCAACATCACCCTCGAGCACAAGCACGGGTCGATCAAGCGCTACAAGCCGCGTCAGAATCCGGCGGTCAACGACTTCTGGATGTGCGACTTCGGCAGAGCGACGCACGAGCGCTACCGTGAGCTTCCCCGCCTCGGCTTCCCGCAGATCCGCCGCAGCGGCGCGCTCGTGGCGACGGGATGGAAAGAGGCGCTCGACCATGTGGCGCACAATCTGCGCTCCCGCCGCAGCGAAGGTTTCGTCGCCTTCCTCGGCTCGGGTTTCCTCTCCACGGAAGAGGCCTTCCTGCTCGCCAAGCTCGCCACTTCGGTGGACTCGCCGCATCGCTCGATCTGGGTGGACAGCGGGCCGGCGCGGCAGATTCCGAATCTCCAGGGCGGGCTGACCGGCCACGACGCAGCGCCGAATCGCCGCGGCGCCGAGCTCGCCGGTCTCCTGCCGGCCGCCGGCGCGCTGGGCAGCGAAGACCTCCTGCTCGAAGGCGCCGCCGCGAAGTGCGGCGCTATCTTCATCGCTGACAGCGACTTCGGCCGGGCCGCGCACGATCCGAAAGTCGTCGAGCGCCTGCGCGAGGCCCTGACGCAGGGCGAGTTCGTGCTGCACTACCAGCCCAAGGTCAACCTGCGCAGCGGCCGCTTCCTGGGCGTGGAGGGGCTGGCGCGCTGGTGCCACCCCGAGCGCGGGCTCTTGCCCCCGGC